>NZ_JBVJHZ010000055.1:0-30084 GCF_055586545.1 Glycomyces sp. NPDC050141
TACAACACCGGTATTCGGAGGGCCTTCCGCCTTGCGAGCGAACAAACGGACTCGGATACCGCCGCTCCCTGATTCGCAGGACAGGCCCTAGGCGGCCTGGTGGACCAGGCCGTGGCTGTCCGACCCGGTCGCGGTCCGGGGGGCGCGGACGCGGTCCCAGCCGAGCGGGGGCCGGTCGAGCTGGGAGTACCAGAGGCAGAAGACCATGACGGCCCACACCTTGCGGGCGTTGTCGGCCTCCCCGGCGCGGTGGGCGCGCAGCAGGCCGCGCGCGAACTCGAGGTCGAGGAGGTGCCCGCAGCCGCTGGAGGCGAGCACCTGGTCGGCCCATTCGAACATGGGCCCGGCCAGCCACTGCCGGTGCGGGGTCGGGAAGCCGAGCTTCGGGCGCTCCACGATCGTGGGCGGGACGATGTGCTGCACGGCCCGGCGCAGCGCGACCTTCGTCTGGCGGCCCTGGAGCCGCTGCTCGACGGGGACGCGGGAGGCCACCTCCCACACGGCGCGGTCCAGGAACGGCACGCGCAGCTCCAGGCTGTGCGCCATGGACATCCGGTCGGCCTTGACGAGGATGTCGCCCTTCATCCAGGTGCGCAGGTCCATGTGCTGCATGCGCGTGGTCGGGTCGAGGTGCGCCGACTCGTCCCAGATCGGGTCGGTGACGTTGCGGTACGGCGGGGCCTCGTGTCGCAGCAGGCGGCGCTTGTCGTCGCCGGTGAAGATCTTCGCGTTGCCGACGAACCGCTCGCGCAGCTCGGCGGTGCCGCGCTCGAGGAAGCTCTTGCCCTTGACGCCGTCGGGCAGGACCGCTGAGGCCTTGCGCAGCAGGCCCTTCGCGGGGTCCGGGAGCGATTCGAGGCGCTTGAGCGAGTGCGGCTCGTGGTAGATCGTGTACCCGCCGAACAGCTCGTCGGCGCCTTCGCCGCCGAGGGCGACGGTGACGTGCTCGGCGGCCTTCTTCGTCACGAAGTACAGCGGGACGAGCGCCGGGTCGGCGACCGGGTCGTCCAGGTGCCACACGATCTTCGGCAGCTCCCGGATCACGTCGTCGACCGAGACGGGCGCGGGGATCGAGCGGACCCCGAGGGCCGCAGCGGAAGCGGCGGCGACTTCGAGCTCGTCGTACAGGCCGGGGTCGGTGAACTGCGCGGTGAACGTCAGCAGGTTCGGGTTCACTTCGCGAGCCAGCGCGACCACGGCCGTGGAGTCGATACCGCTCGACAGGAGCGCGCCCACGGGCACGTCGGAGCGCATGTGGATGCGCACGGAGTCGCGCAGTGCGGCGAGGATCTCGCCGTGGAGGGCTTCGGGGTTCTCGACGGGCCGGGGCTTGAACATCGGCTCGAAGTACCGCTGCGGGCGCGGTTCGGCGCCGGCCCGGAACATCGCGAAGTGCCCGGCTTCGAGCCGGTGGACGTGCCGGTGGAGGGTCGCCGGTTCGGGCGCGTACTGGAACGTCGCGTAGTGCGCGGTCTGGTCGGCGGCGATCATGTCCGGGTGGGTGAGGCCGGGCAGGAGCTTCTTCTCGCTGGCGAGCCAGGTCGCGCCGTCCCACTGGGTCCAGTAGAGGGGCTTGATGCCGAACGGGTCGCGGGCGGCGAAGAGCAGGTCGGCGGAGCGGTCGTAGATGACGAACGCGAACATGCCGCGGAGGCGGTGGACGACGTCGGGGCCCCAGTGCCGGTAGGCGGCGAGGATGACCTCGGTGTCGCCGCGGGTCGCGAAGGTCTCGCCGTGGACGCGCACGAGTTCGTCGCGCAGTTCCACGTAGTTGTAGATCTCGCCGTTGAACACGATCGAGTAGCGCTCGTTGTCGGCGCCGTCGCCGCGCCGCATGGGCTGGTGGGAGCCTTCGACGTCGATGATCGAGAGCCGTTTGAAGCCCATGAGGACCTGCGGGCTCGCGGCGAGGACGGCCGTCTCGTCGGGGCCGCGGTGGCTGATGAGCTCCAGGGCGGCGGCGAACCGGGTCCCGTCGGGGTCGGTGCTCGCTCCGGCACGGACTGCGAAGCCGCACATGGTGCCTCCAAATCGGTGGGTCAGGTCAGGGGGGACTTCCAGATTCGTTCAGCGAGAGCGCGTTTGCCTCCGGCGAAGTGCCGGAGCCGCCCCGGTGAAGGACCCTCCGAAAAACCGTCCGATGGACTTCTCCGGGTCCGGCCGAAGGTCCCGAGTCGCCCCGCCGAAGGTCGGGAATACCAACCCGCCATGTGGATGAGCGGGTACCCGACTTGCAGCGGGTGGCCGCTTCCAGGGATGATGAGCGTTCACATAACGAATAGGCCACAGGAGGCGCACGTGATTCGAGTGCTCATCGTCGACGACGAGGCGCTGATCCGCTCGGGGTTCACCCACATCCTCAGCGCCGCTGAGGACATCGAAGTGGTGGACGCGGTCTCGGGCGCCGACGCGGTCGACCGCGTGCTCGCCCTGCGGCCCGATGTCGTGCTCCTGGACATCCGCATGCCCGACGTCGACGGGCTCACGGTCCTCAAGCGCCTGCGCCACCTCTCGCATCCCCCCGTGACGGCCGCGCTGACCACGTTCGACACCGACGAGTACGTGTACGAGGCGCTGCGGCTCGGCGCCGCGGGCTTCCTGCTCAAGGACACCGAGCCCGAGCACCTCGCCTACCAGGTGCGTGCCCTGGTCACCGAGGGTGCGGTGCTCTCGGCGAAGGTGACGCGCGCCGTCGTCGCCGGGTACCTCGACCGGTCCGCCGAGACCAGGGCGAACCCGCGCATCGACCGGCTCACCGAACGCGAGAAGGAGATCCTGCTCCTGCTCTCCGAAGGGAAGTCGAACGGGGAGATCTCCGCGGAGCTGTTCCTCGGCCTGGGCACGGTCAAGGACCACGTCTCGTCGATCCTCACGAAGCTGCAGGTCTCCAACCGGGTGCAGGCCGCGCTCGCCGCGCACGACGCGGGCCTGCTCAAGGGCGACGGGGAGTGACGAGGTTCGGCCTGCCCGAGAAGATCCCGCAGTGGTGGTGGGACGCGGGCGTCATGGCCGTCGCGATCGTCCACCTGGCGACCGTCCTCCACGTGTCCAACCAGCCGGCCGCGACCTTCGCGTGCATCGGCGTGGCCGCGCTGCTGCTGCGCAGGCGGTGGCCGTTCCTGGTGTTCCTGGTGACCCTCCCGGCGGCGTTCCTGGTGTTCGAGAAGGTCGCCTCGATGATCGCGCTGTACACGCTGACCCGCCAGTCCCGGCGGCCGTGGCTGTCGATCACCGCGACGCTGATGCTGGTGTTCTGCTTCGTCGTCCAGGGCGCGCACATCTATGACGCGTTCTTCGGTCCATGGGCGGCTCCGACGTTCGCGGAAGCGTGGGAGCAGCTTCCCGCCCGCCTGGAACCCTTCGAGTGGACGCTACGCTCGTCGCTCTTCTACGTGCTGATGGCGGTGGTGCCCGCGATCCTCGGGTACAGCCAGAAGGCCCGGCAGGGCATGGCCGACCGGCTCGCCGAGGTCGAGGAGGCCCGCGAGCACGAGCAGCTGCTGCTCACCCAGCAGGCGCTCGCGGCCGAGCGGGCCCAGCTGGCGCGGGAGATGCACGACGTCGTCTCGCACCAGGTCAGCCTGATCGCGGTGCAGGCGGGGGCGCTGCAGGTGCGGTCGCAGGACGAGGAGAGCCGCGAGATCGCCTCGACGATCCGGCGGCTGTCGGTCACGACCCTGGAGGAGCTGCGGCACATGGTGCAGGTGCTGCGGGTCTCCGGGTCGCGGGCGACCGAGCTGACGCCGCAGCCGACGCTGGACCAGCTGGAGGTGCTCGTCGAGGGCTCGGGGATCGAAGCCCAGCTCCACGTCGAGCGGATCGTCGGCCTCGACCCGGCCGGGCAGCGCGCGATCTACCGGACCGTGCAGGAGGGGTTGACGAACGCCCGCAAGCACGCCCCGGGCGCGGCCGTGACAGTCGCGGTAGTGAACGCGGGCGACGGCGCGGAGGTCAGCGTCGTGAACACCCCGGGTTCGCGGCCGGTGCTGGAGCTGCCGAGCTCGAGGCACGGCCTGCTGGGCCTGAAGCAGCGCGCCGAACTGCTCGGCGGCCGCTTCGCGGCGGGCCCGACGCCCGAGGGCGGCTGGGACGTGCGGGTATGGGTGCCGCGGGTGACCGCGAGCCCGTTAGCTCCAGGTCCGGCCGGTGAGCAGCTCGTACGCGTCGATGTACCGCGCGAGCGTGGCGTCGATGACGTCCTGCGGCATCTCGGGGGCGTCGGCGTCGTCGGGCTTCCAGCCGGTCGAGCGGGCCCAGTCGCGCACGTACTGCTTGTCGAAGGACGGCTGGGTCTGGCCGGGCTTCCACCCGGCGGCGTCCCAGAAGCGCGACGAGTCGGAGGTCAGCGCCTCGTCGGCCAGGAGCAGGTTGCCGTCGCTGTCGATCCCGAACTCGAACTTGGTGTCGGCGATGATGATGCCCTTCGACAGGGCGATCTCGGCGCCGCGCCGGTAGAGCTCGAGCGCGAGGTCCCGGACGCGGGCGGCGAGGTCCGCGCCGACGAGGTCGGCGGTCTCCTCGAACGTCATCGGCAGGTCGTGGTCGCCGACATCGGCCTTGGAAGTAGGGGTGTAGATCGGCTCGGGCAGGCGCGAACCGTCAACGAGGCCTTCAGGAAGCGCGATCCCGCAGACCGTGCCGGACTTCTCGTACTCGGCGAGACCGGAGCCGGTGAGGTAGCCGCGCACGATCGCCTCGACCTTCACGATCTCCAGGCGCTTGACGCGGACCGCGCGCCCCGCGAACTCGGCGGGGACGTCCTCGGCGGAGATCACATGGTTGGGGACGACGTCGGCGAGCTGCTCGAACCACCACAGGCTCAACGCGGTCAGGAGCGCGCCCTTGCCGGGGACCTCGGCGGGAAGGACCACGTCGTAGACGCTGACGCGGTCGGAGGCGACGAGGACCAGGTCGCCGCCGTCGGCGTACACGTCGCGGACCTTGCCCTGGTGAATGAGTTCCATCGCTGCTCCCCTGCTCGACTCGCCCCTATTAGACCAGCGGGAACGTCATCCTACGTTTCGCCGCGCGCGCCGCTGTGCCCAGCGACACCTGCCGTCCGGCGCGTGCGCGGCGTAGGCTGGGCCGGTGACTTCCGTACAGCCTGAAGGACGCCGGATGCTGCGCCTCGAAGTGCGCAACGCCCAGACCCCGATCGAGAAGAAACCCTCCTGGATCAAGGTCAAGGCCAAGACCGGCCCGGAATACACCGAGCTGCGAGGCCTCGTCAAGAGCGAAGGCCTGCACACGGTCTGCCAAGAAGCCGGTTGCCCCAACATCTACGAGTGCTGGGAGGACCGGGAGGCGACGTTCCTCATCGGCGGCTCCCAGTGCACGCGCCGGTGCGACTTCTGCCAGATCGACACCGGCAAGCCCGACGCGCTCGACCGCGACGAGCCCCGCCGCGTCGCCGAGTCCGTGCAGACCATGGGCCTGAAGTACGCCACGATCACCGGCGTCGCCCGCGACGACCTCGACGACGGCGGCGCCTGGCTCTACGCCGAGACCGTGCGCCGCATCCACGCGGCCGTCCCCGGCTGCGGCGTCGAGCTCCTCATCCCCGACTTCAACGCGGTCCCCGAGCAGCTCGCCGAGGTCTTCTCCTCCCGCCCCGAGGTCCTCGCGCACAACGTCGAGACCGTGCCGCGCATCTTCAAGCGCATCCGGCCCGCGTTCCGCTACGAGCGGTCCCTCGAGGTGATCACCAAGGCCCGCGAAGACGGCCTGGTCACCAAGTCGAACCTGATCCTCGGCATGGGCGAGACTCGCGACGAGGTCTCCCAGGCGCTCAAGGACCTCCACGCCGCCGGCTGCGAGCTCATCACCATCACCCAGTACCTGCGCCCGACCAAGCGCCACCACCCGGTGGACCGCTGGGTCAAGCCCGAGGAGTTCGTGGAGCTCACCGCCGAAGCCGAGGAGATCGGGTTCGCCGGGGTCATGAGCGGCCCGCTCGTGCGCTCCTCGTACCGCGCCGGGCGGCTGTACAAACAAGCGATCGACGCACGGGCCGCAGCCCCCGCTTAGTTCGCGAGACCGACCACTAGAATTGACGACATGGCGAAGCAGCAGGAAAAAGAGACGTTCGGCTCCCGGATGAAGACCATCGGGATGGCGATCAAGTTCACCAACGAGCGGGACAAGCTGTTCCTGCCGCTGGAGGCCGCCGCGATCCTGCTGCCCTTCGCGATCATCACCGCGCTCGTCGTCTTCGCGAAGTTCTCCCTGCTCTGGTACGTCAGCGCCCTGTTCGTGGCGCTCCTGGCCGGCCTGATCGTGCTCAACATGCGCACCAGCAAAGTGGTGAACAAGGAGGCCGTGGGCAAGCCGGGCGCGGCGTACGCGCTCATCGACGGCATCCGCGGCTGGCAGGTCACCCCCGGCGTCGCGGCCCTGTCCGAGACGCAGATGGTCCACCGCGCGGTCGGCAAGGCCGGCGTGGTGCTCCTCGGCGAGGGCGGCGGCAAGGTCCGCAAGCTCCTCGGCCAGGAGAAGAAGCGCATCTCCCGCGTCGTCGGCTCGACCCCGGTGTACACGTTCCTCGTCGGCGAGACCTCCGGCGACGACTTCTCGGTCACCGAGGTCCGCAAGCGCCTCATGAAGCTGCCCAAGAACATCGACTCCAAGGACGCCAACCACATCGCCAAGCGCCTCGACGCGCTCGGCATCGGCATGGCCATCCCGAAGGGCCCGATCCCGACCAGCGCCAACGCCGGGAAGGGCGCGCGCCGCGCCATGCTCCGCGGCCGCTAAAGACTGCTGAACGCGAACCGGCCCGGCGGGTTTCCCCGCCGGGCCGGTTTTTCGCTCGCTGCCGCTCGTGCCGCAGCGCTCACGTCTTAGAAGATGTCACCGTTGTCGCGGCGGCGGCGCCACCGCTCCTCCATGCGGGAGGTGAACCCGCCGGGCTTGGGGGACTTCGAGCCGCCGGTGGACCGGCTCGCCTTGCCGTCGACCGCCTTCAGCTTCACGTTCGTGCCGCGGCGCTGCGCCCACAGACCGAGGATCAGACCGCCGAACATGAGGACCGCGCCGATCGGCGCGCCGAACATCGCGACATCGCCCCCGGCGATAACGGAGCCGATGACGACGCCGATGCCGATGACCGAGACGATCCCGGCCAGGATGAGCCTGCGCCGGGTCACGTGCGCCGGGTCGTGGGCGCGCACAGCAGAGGCGAACTGCGGGTCTTCGGACAAGGACTGCTCGATTTGCTCGAACAGACGTTGTTCGTGGTCGGAGAGCGGCACGACACTCCTCCTGCGCTAGTGCTCGACGGAGCCGCCGCCAAGCCGGCGACTCCACTGCTTGCATCCAAGTCTACGAGGCTTTCGCCCGAGGCGGAAGGCAGTTCGTGCTTGAATCAGTCCGTTCTGGCCACGATGCGCACGCTGACGGGGACGCCCCGGCGCAATAGCGCTCACCGGCGCGGGTTCCCCGAATCCGGGGTGTCTACACGCGAGTCCCGCCGCGCCAGACGCGCCGCCGAGCGCACCGCGCCCTTCCCGAACTTCGCGCTCGCCTCGTCCATCACCGCCTCGATATCGCGCCAGCCGTGCTCCGGTTCGCCGAGCGCGACCTGACGGCCCACCGCAGCCGCCTCGACCAGGTGATCGAGCTTCACACCGATCAGCCGCACCGGCGCCGTCGCCGCCGCATCCGCCAGTTCCCTTGCGGCCGCATAGAGTTCGCGCCCCACGTCCGTGGGCGCGGCGAGCATCCTCGAACGCGTGATCGTCTTGAAGTCCCCGAACCGGATCTTCACCGTCACCCCGCGCCCGGCCCAACCGGCGGCCCGAGCCCGAGAAGCAACCTTGCGAGACAACTCCAGCAGCACCGGCCCCCAAACGGAACCGTCAGGAGCATCCGTATCGAAAGTCGTCTCATTGGAGATCGACTTCTCGACCCGTTCGGGCCGCACCGGCCGAGGGTCGATGTTCCGGGACAGCGCGTACAGGTGCTCCGCGCTGGCCGTCCCCACCGACGAGGAAAGACTCTCGATGTCCAAGCGCGCCAGGTCCCCGACCGTGCGCATCCCGAGCCGCGTCAGCTTCTCGGCGGTCTTCTCGCCGATCCCCCACACCGAGCGGATCGGCAGGCGGTGCAGGAACTCCAGCTCGGTCGCCCGCGGCACGACCCCGAGCCCGTCGGGTTTGGAGGCCTCGCTGGCGAGCTTCGACAGGAACTTCGTGGACGCGATCCCCACCGTGCAGGTGATGCCGTGCTCGGCACGCACGCGCTCGCGGATCGCGCGGGCGATCGCGACGGGCGAGCCGATGAGCCTGCGCGCGCCCGCGACGTCGAGGAACGCCTCGTCAACCGAGATCGGCTGGACGTGCGGCGTGAACTCGCGGAAGATCGCCATGACCGCCCGCGACACTTCGCCGTACGAGGTCGTCGGTGTCAGGAACACGCCGTGCGGGCAGCGGCGGCGCGCGATCGCGGTCGGCAGCGCCGAGTGCACCCCGAACTTGCGGGCCTCATAGGAAGCGGCGGAGACGACCCCGCGGGGCCCGAGCCCGGCGACGATCACGGGCTTCCCGCGCAGCGAGGGGTCGCGCGCGATCTCCACCGAGGCGAAGAACGCGTCCATGTCGACGTGCATGATCCCGAGGCCGTCATCGGACAGCCCGGGCCCGATGAACCTATGAAGATCGCTGGCCACCCCCGAAGCCTAACCACAGGGACCGACAACCGCCCCCGACCGAGCCGCCCGCAGCGCAAACGCATCCGTGTCGGACCCGTGTGGGAGTGTGGTCCTTTTCGGTTGGTCGGAGGCGGATGCGGGTGGGAAGGGGCACGCCCTACGCCCGCCACGCGGGCGCCGCAGGCGCCCCGCGCCCCGCGCCCCGCGCCCCGCGCCCCGCGCCCCGCGCCCCGCGCCCCGCGCCCCGCGCCCCGCGCCCCGCGCCCCGGCCGCGACCATGCCTCAGCCGTTGCGGTAGCTCCACAGCGGTACCGCCATCTCGGCCGCCGTCAGGCCGCCGTGGTGGCCGATGAGCCTCGCGACATGCGGCGGCTCGCCCTCCACGCCCACGATCGCGAACGTGTCCCGGCAGGCCACCACCAGGTCCCCGATGCGCTCACGCGCCGCCGCAGTGACCTTCGGGCCGAACCAGCCGCGCTCGACCGCCTCGTCCCGGTCGATCACCTCGGCGCGGTCGCCGACCGCCGCCGTCCACGCCTGCCGCACGTCCTCGACCGCGCCCGGCGCGGCGTACAGGTACCGCATCCGCCCGTCCCCGGCGACCGCCGCGACCCCGTGAGTCAGGTCGGGCCGCCGGTCCACATGCAGCCGGTCGGTGATGTTGACCATCCCGTGGTCGGCCGTCACCAGCAGCGCCGCGTCCCGAGGCAGGCCCGTCAGGATGCCGTCGATCGCCTCCGCGACCTTCGCGACCGCCTCCAGCCACTGCGGCGAGCCGATCCCGTGGAAGTGCCCGGCCGTGTCCACGTCCGGCAGGTACGCGTACACCAGGCTCCGGTCCCCGCGCGCCAGCGCCGCAATCGTGCCTTCGGCGACCTCGTGCGGCGCGATCGCGGGGAGCCAGTCGGCGCCGCGGTAGATCGCGCGGGTCAGGCCCGTGTCGCGGAACGTCCCGTTCGATACGACGGTGCAGACGACGCCCTCGGCGTCGGCCTGCTCGAAGCAGGTGGGCTCGGGCTGCCAGGTCTCGGGGTCGGGCGCGCCGTCCCAGCGGATGTGGGTGACCAGGTCGCCGGTGTCGGGCACGCGCACGGTGAAGCCGATGATCCCGTGCTCGCCGGGCGGGAGGCCGCACGCGAGCGACGCGAGGCTGATCGGGGTCGAGGACGGCACGGTGGCGGTGATCGGGGTGAGGGTGCCGAGTTCGCCGTGGTGCATGGCACCGACCGTGGCGCTGGCCTGGGCGGCCTGGCCGAGGAGGTGGAAGCCGAAGCCGTCGAGGAGGAGCACGGCGACGCGGCGGACGCCGTCGAGCTCGGCGCTGCGCAGGTTGACGCCTCGGGTCGGGAGTCCAAGGGCCGCAAGGGCGGTCGGCATGACATCGGCGAGCGTGCCGGTGCCGTAGGCGGGCCGCATCGCCGTGAGGTACGGGCTCGAAGGCATGGCCCGAGGCTAGCCGGTTTCGTGTCGGTTCGGCCACACCATGCACCGATGCGGCATGCCGCGGGGTGCGCGGGGCGTGGGCGGCGGTTGACCGGTGCTGCGCGGCGCCGCGCCTGCGGCGGTCACGTTCGCGCACGGCTGCGGCGCGGCGGTCCGCGGGTCGTTCCGTTCCCCGCTTTGAAACGAGTAGGGCTCATATTCTGGTGGTATGTCCCAGACTCCCAGCCAGGGCGGACCGCCTGAAGGAGGGGACCCGCGGGAGTCCCCGCAGGGCGGATGGCAGCCGCCCGAAGAGCCCCCGCAGCAGAGCGGCCCCGACCCGCAGTCCCCGGAGCCCGGCGCGCAGCAGCCAGGATGGCCGCAGCCGCCGGGCGGCACCGGCCCGCAGTACGGCAGCCCGTGGCAATCCCAAGGCGCGCAGCAGTACTCGGGCGGGCAGCAGCCTCCGCAGTTCCCGCCGGGCGGCTACGGGCAGTACCAGTACGGGCCGCCGCCCCCGGAACGCAAGCACACCGGCCTGATCATCGGCGTCGTCGTCGCCGTCGGGGTCCTCCTCGCGGGCGTGCTCGGCGTGATCGGCATCAACATGATGCGCGGCGGGAACGACGAGGCCGCAACCGATTCGAGCACCTCAGAGGCGCCATCCGAAGAGGACTCCGGCGAGCAGGACCAGCCTGGGCAGCCGAACGTCCCCACCAGCTCGTGCCTGCCGTACGAGCCGCAGCTGGCCCCGTTCGGCTTCGACCTCTCGACCGCGTGCGACAGCACCGACGCGTTCTGGAGGATCACGAACTCCAGCGACACGACCGCGGCCGGCGTGACCCCTGACGGCTCGCTCGCCGACACCCAGGTCGCCGTCGACCTGTGCGGCGCGGAGTACGCGAGGCTGCAGCTCGGCGAGTTGTGGAAGGACTGGTACTTCACTTACGACAGCGCCACGCTCGTGGTCGAGCAGCTGGTGTGCGTCGAAGCGATCGGCAACCCGGACGCGGTCGGGCGGGTCCCGATCATGCCGGACACTGGCTCCTGCTTCGACGACAGCGACCGGTGGTGGACGGTCCCCTGCGACCTGCCCGAGGCCCTGTACGTCGTGGTCGACACGGTCGCGATCGAACCGCCTCGGGCCATGACGCTCGAAGAGGCCGACGCGGCGTCGGCGCCGTGCTCCGGCGGAGCCCTCTTCTGGCAGGTCGCGGACGCCGACGGCCGCACCACCAACGTCCTATGCGGCGACACGCTGTTACTCGCGTGACCAACGCGCCCCCGGCCAAGGCCCGCGGGCGCCCCGCGCGGTCCGCATCCGCAGTCGACTTCAGCAGCCGCCCAGTGCAGCCCGCACCACTCGCCCGCTCACGCCCGCTCCCGCCTCAGCCCGGGCGCGGCATCGGCGCCCACTCACCGCCTGCTCCCGTCCGCCTGGGCGCGGCATCGGCGCCCACTCACCGCCTGCTCCCGTCTCAGCCCGGGCGCGGCATCGCCGCCCGCTCACCGGCCCCCGCCGGCCCCCTTCACCTCCCTTCCTTCCTTGGCGTCCTTCACACCTCCGGGATGTCGAGGCCCGACCGGTACGCGATGGCGACCAGTCCGGCGCGGTCGCGCGCGGCGAGCTTCGTGAGGAGCTTCCCGACATGGGTGCGGACCGTGGCGGGGCTGATGAACAGCCGCTCGCCGATCTCGTCGTTCGCCAAGCCCGTGGCGACCCACCGCAGGATCTCCAACTCGCGTTCGGTGAGGCCGCCGAGGCTCGGGTGCGGCTTCCCGGTGCTCGTGCCGCGTTCGGCGTACGCGTTGATGACCTTCCGGGTGACGTCAGGACTCAGCAGCGAGTCCCCGGCGGCGGCGAGCCGCACTGCCTTCAGCAGGTCCTCGGGCGGCGCGTCCTTCATGACGAATCCGGCGGCGCCGTTGGAGAGTGCGTCGAAGATGTAGTCGTCGACCTCGAACGTCGTGATCATGACGACGCGGGTGGCGGCCAGGGCCTCGTCGCGGCTGATGCGGCGCAGCACTTCGAGCCCGTCGATGCCGGGCATGCGGATGTCGAGCAGCGCCACGTCGGGCCGCAGCTGCGACACGAGGTCCCAGGCCTCCTGGCCGTTCTCGGCTTCGGCGGCGACGTGGATGTCGCCCTCGCTGTTGAAGAGGTTGCGCAGCGCCATCCTGATGAGGCTCTGGTCGTCGGCGATCACGAGTTCGATCATGCGCGGTCCTCCGTTGGGGGCGTTGGCAAGCGATAGCTGGCTGGTGGTCAGGCGGTGCTGGGGACGTAGGGCATGTCGGCTTTGACAGCGAATCCGCCGCCGGGCCGGGGCGCGGCGCTGAAGACGCCGCCGCTGGTGACGACACGCTCCATCATGCCTGTGACACCTTGGCCGATCCTGTCGAAGTCGATCGGCCCGCCGCGGCCGTCGTCCTCGACGAGGATGCGAATCCACGTTGGGTCACAGTCGATCCGGACCTCGGCTCTGGTCGCCTCGGCGTGGCGGATGACGTTCGTCAGCGATTCCTGGACCACCCGGTAGGCGGTGGCGGCGATATTGGTGGGCACGATCCCGGGCTCGCCGGAGACGGCGTACCCGACGTCGAGCCCGCCCGTCCTGATCGCCTCCACAAGGGGCTCGATATCGGCGATCGCGCCGGTCGGGCGCAGCTCGGGCTGCCGGCCCTGGCGCAGCGGCGCGAGAGTGGCGCGGAGGTCCTGGAGCGCGCGGGTCGAGGCGTCACGGATCGCCTGAAGATTCTCGACGACCTCCGGCGGCGCGCCCTGCTGCTGCTCCAGACCGTGCTTTTCCAAGACGTGCAGGGCCACACCGGCGTTCATGCTGACCACGGCCAGGCTGTGGCCGACCACGTCGTGGATCTCCCGGGCCATCTCGACGCGCTCGTCGGCCCGGTACCGATCACGCTCGGCCTCTCGTTCACGCGACCTCGCATGGCGGGCCTCGCGAACGATCCGCCCGCCTGCGGCGGCGATGCCGAGCCACACGAGGGTGATGCTGGCGTTCACCCACAAGTCGGGGATATCGCCGAGGACGAACGTCTGGAATGCCGTGTTGACCGCGAACAGCCCGGCCAGCACGATCAGGACGGTCTTGAGCGGCCGCGCGAACGCGAAGAAGAAGACCGCGACCGCCGGGAGCATGTAGATCGGGCCCTCCGGCAGGCCGAGGAACAAGTACAGGTAGAGGCCCGCGAGGGACCCGGCGAGCGCGATCTCGGGCCAGCGGCGGCGCACCGCCAGGAACGCGGCGGTGACGCCGATGAGGACGAACGCCAGCGGCCCGGGATGGTGGTCGTCGGCCGCGCCGATCGTCGTACCGGCCGTGAGGACCGCGAGTAGTGCGGCGAGGCCGATATCGAAGGCGAGGGCCGGAATCCTGGTCCGGGAGGCGGTTGGCGTGGTCATTCGTCCAGGCTACGGTCCTGCGGCCCGATCGCCTTCGGCACGAGGACGTAAATGCGTCTACGCATCTTGACGTAGACCCGGCCGGGCCGGGCTGGCCCGGACGCGGTCTGCGGTCGGTCCGTCCGATCGAGCGCGGTCAGACGCTTTCGGCGGTGCGGGTCGCTCCCCCGGTCAGAGCTTGGGTTTGCGGGCGAGCAGGTGGATGTGGGTGGCCATGTCCCGGAAGGGAACCCGTGCGGCGGTGGCGAGTTCGAACTCGCGCAGGGCCTCGCCGGTCTCGCCCTTCGCGGCGGCGGCCGGGAGGAGGTCTCCGACGACGCCGACGCCGTGGACCTGCTCGGTGACGAGGCCGGAGCCGCCGACGAGCGCGGTGAGCGTCGCGGTCTCGAAGCGGCGCTTGATGGTGTCGCGGCCGGGGACCACACCGTCGACGTGGGTGAGCAGGTCGAGCGCGGTCTGGAAGTGCCCGGCGAGGGCCTTGCCGAGGACGGCGGCGATGCGGTTGGCGACGAGGATGCTCACGGCGCCGCCCGGCGCGCAGACGCGGCCGAGGGCGTCGAGCGCGGAGTCGGGGTAGTCGACCATCTCCAGGACCGAGTGGCACAGGACGAGATCGGCGGTGCCGGGTTCGGCCACGTCGGGGAGTTCGTCGGCGTCGGCCTGGACGGCTTGGACGCGGTCGGTTACGCCCGCGTCGGCGGCGCGCTGGCGGAGGGAGGCGAGCGCGTTGGCGCTGGGTTCGACGACGGTGACGTCGTGGCCGAGTTCGGCGAGGGGGACGGCGAATCCGCCGGAGCCGCCGCCGACGTCGAGGATGCGGAGGGTCGCTCCGGTCCCGGCGGCGAATCGCTCGATCTCGGCCGACAGGACCGACCACACGACGGCCATGCGCGGGTGGTGCCCGGTGAGCGTGATCTCTTTGGGAATGTCGACCATGCGCCACAGCCTAGCGCCGCTGCGCCTCGCGGGGTAGGAGGGCGGGGAGAGTGCGGAGAGTGGGGCGGAGCCGAATGTGAGCGGAGGGTCTACACAATTCGGACATCGATGGGCCCCCGACATCAACCCTGCACCACGGGTCCGACATCGTTCGCGGGCGCGAAACGTGAGCGGAGGGTCCCGGCAAATCGGACATTGATGGGCCCCCGGTTTCAACCCTGGCAGAGGGGTACGACAGAAAGCCGCCGCCGAGCTCCCAAAAGGGAAGCTCGGCGGCGGTGAAGGCGTTTCGGCTAGTCGCGCAGGAACGGGGGGCGCTTGCGGATGGCTCGCAGGTAGGCCGGGTTGTTCTTGAAGTAGCGGCGCCAGAGGCGCTTGGGCTCCTTCGTGAGCCGGTAGAACCATTCGAGGCCGTTGCGCTGCATCCACGGCGGGGCCTGCGGGACGAGCCCGGCGTGGAAGTCGAACGCCGCGCCGACGCCGAACATCGCGGGGGCGTTCAGGCGGTCGCGGTGGGCGGCCATCCAGCGCTCCTGCTTCGGCGTCGAGAGCCCCACCCACACCAGCTGCGCGCCGGAGTCGTTGATGCGCTTGACAATTGCCTCGTCCTCCTCCTCCGTCAGGGGACGGAACGGCGGCGAGTACATGCCGGCGAACTTGACGCCCGGGATGCGCTCGGCGAGCTTCTCGGCGAGCAGTTCGGGCACGCCGTCCTTGCCGCCGTAGAGGAACGAGGTCCAGCCGCGTTCGGCGGCGCGGGCGAGCACGTTGAGCATCAGGTCGGGCCCGTAGACCCGGTCCATCCAGTCGGCGCCGGCCTTGTGCCCGGCCCACACCATCGGCATGCCATCGGGCGTGGTGAGCCCGGAGGCGTTGTGGATGGCCAGGAGCTCGGGGTCGCGCTGGGACTCCATGACGCCGTGCACGCCGGTGACGCACACGTACTGGCGTTCACCGGTCTCGACCCAGCGGGTGACCTCGGCGAGCGCCATGTCCTGGTTGACGGTGGAGACGCCGACGCCGAGGACGTCGACGCGGCGGAGCTTCGGGTCGGACATTAGAGGCCGTACTTGGCCTTGACCTCGTTGTAGACCCACTCGTAGGTCTTGGTCATGCCCTCGCGGAGGCTGATCGACGGCTCCCAGCCGTAGTACTTCTGGATGAGCGTGTTGTCCGAGTTGCGGCCGCGCACGCCCAGGGGGCCGTCGATGTGCTTGAGCTCGATGTCGATCCCGGCGATGTCGGCGACCAGGTAGTACAGGTTGTTGATGGTGGTCAGCTCGGAGGAGCCCAGGTTCAGGGGCTCGGTGACGTCGCCGCGGGTGAACATCTTGGTGCCGTGGACGCAGTCGTCGATGTAGGTGAAGGAGCGGGTCTGCTCGCCGTCGCCCCAGATCTCGACGCTCTTCTCGCCCTTGAGGGCGGCGAGGGCGATCTTGCGGCAGGTCGCGGCGGGGGCCTTCTCGCGGCCGCCGTCCCACGTGCCCTCGGGGCCGTAGATGTTGTGGTAGCGGGCGATGCGGGTCTCCAGGCCGAAGTCCTCGCGGAAGTGGCGGCACATGCGCTCGGAGAACAGCTTCTCCCAGCCGTAGCCATCCTCGGCGTCGGCGGGGTAGGCGTCCTCTTCCTTCAGGGGCGCGATGTTCGCCTCGGTCTGCTTGTAGCCGGCGTAGACGCACGCGGAGGAGGAGTAGAAGAAGCGGCCGACCTCGGCGTCCTTCGCGGCCATGAGCATGTGGGTGGAGGGGAGCACCGAGAGCATGCACAGGGCCTTGTTGTTCTCGATGAAGCCCATGCCGCCCATGTTGCACGCGAGGTTGTACACCTCGCCGGCGCCGTCGCCGACGGCCTCGCGGCACGCCTCGAGGTCGGCGAGGTCGCGCTGCAGGTTCTCGGTGTCGCCGTGCACCTGGTACCACTCGTCGAGGGGCTTGACGTCGACGGCGCGAACGGTCTTGCCTTCGGCGAGGAGGCTCGCCACCAGGTGCCCGCCGATGAACCCACCGGCTCCCGCCACTACCGCGTCCACGCTTGCCGCCATCGTCACTCCTCAAGGATTCGGGTACGGGGAAAGAAGCCTCAGCCTACCCGTCGCGTCTTCGCGCCAACCAGCCGGGAAATGGGGTGTAAGTCACCTTTGGGGGCTGTTTCCTGCGGGTTCGCGGGCTCGCCGCTGCCGCGCCGCAGCAGTTGCGCGGGGCCGATCACGAACAGGTCCGGGTCGGGGTCGGCACCGATCGCGGCCTCGACGCGCGGCGCGATGCAGTACAGGCGCGTCTGCGGGTCGCCGAGGAGCCGCCTGACGTAGCGGAGGCGTTTGAGCTGGCGTTCGACCATCTGGAACTTCCAGCGGGTGGTGCCGAGCGCGATCGGTTCGCCCGCTTCGTTCCACGCGACGAGCTCGATGGTGCGCAGCTGCCGGAAGCGCGGGTCGGGGACGGTCAGGCGCGTGGTCTGGACGGCGGCCGGGTCGTTGAGCGCCCATTCGCGGGCGAGCCGGTGGAACTCGGGGCGGCACACGTACCGGTCCCAGCGGGCGTGGGTCATCCGCCACAGCTTGTCGGTGATGTACCCGCGCCGCCAGCGCGCCAGGTGCGGGGCGAGCATCGCGTAGTGGAAGCGCGCGAGGCGGTGCTCCATGGTCCAGAACGGCGCGTCGGGTTCGAGCGGGTTCGCTTCGGCGCGTATGAGTCCGGCCGTTTCGAGGCGCGGGAGGAGCACGTCGAGGTCCGCTTCGGACAGTCCGGTGGTGGCGCGCAGGTCGTAGGGGGTGCGGGGGCGGGTGGTGACGGCGGTCAGGACGTCGTCGACCGCTTTGTCGGGGGCTTCGCCGAGGACGTCGGCGACGGCGCCCGCCGCGGTCTCGAGGAAGGGCCCTTCGGGCCGCAGGAACGCGGCCTTGACCCAGGTGTCGGCCTCCTGCCGGTTCTGCGGCAGGTCGCCGGCCCGGGCGAGGAGGGCGGGGTCGGAGCCGAGGAGGGCGTGGACGCTGACGGCCGTCTCGGGGTCGGCGACGCCTACGGAGAGGATGGACTCGCGCAGTTCGTTCATATCGGTTGCGATGCTACACAGGTGCTGCGCGGGTCACAGTTCACGGAACATGAGGTGCATGCCGACCAGGCCCCGCACCGGGTGCCGGAAGGTCTCGGGGAGGACCGCGAGGGTGCGGAAGCCGAGGGAGTGCCACAGGTCGACGGCGCGGGTGTTGGTGGCGACGACGGCGTTGAACTGCATGGCGGTGTAGCCGTCGGCTTTGGCGCGGGCGAGGGCGGCTTCGCCGAGGGCGCGGCCGAGGCCCTGGCCGCGCACGGCCGGGTCGACCATGAACCCGGCGTTGGCGATGTGCGAGCCGCGGCCGGGCTGGTTGGGGTGGATCTCGGCGATCCCGGCGACGCGGTTGTCGACTTCAGCGACGAGCGCGCACGCGGGCGGCTCCTTCTCGATCCAGTAGGCGCGCAGGCGTTCCTCGGGCGTGTCGGGCTCCCACACGAAGTGCTCCCCTGAGGCGACGATCGGGGCGGCGAAGGCCCACACGGCTGGCCAGTCCTCGGGGCGGGCGTCACGGATCTCCATGAGCCGAAAGCGTAATCACGGCGGCGGGTGCGCGCCAGTCCCTACGCGACCCGGGAGGTGTCGTACCCCTGTGACAGGGTTGAAACCGGGGGCCCATCAATGTCCGATTTGCGCAGACCCTCCGTTCACCTTTACCGCGGCGGCTGCCAGTCCGACAGCGACGCCGCCTGGTGCTGGACCCACGAATCCGGTACCGCGCGCAGGAGGCTCTTGGTCATCCCCCGCCCGCCCGACGCGATCGTGTGGACCCGCTTCGACAGGCGCGCGACCCGTTTGACGCGCGCCATCCGGGCCCGGTCGTAGGAGCCGAGCGCGGCGGGCACCGACTCGGGGCTGCGCCGCAGCGCCCACCCGAGCGTCACCGCGTCCTCCAGGGCGAGGCTCGCGCCCTGCGCGAGAATCGGCGCGACCCCGTGCGCGGCGTCGCCCAGCAGCACCAGGCCGCCGTTGCCGACCGGCTGGTGCAGGACCGGCGGGACCGGCCACACGTACCGCACCGGCTGCTGCGTCAGCTCCGAGGGCCGGGTCGCGGCGATGAACTTCCCGACCGGGTCGGGCCAGTCCGCGAACCACCGGTTGATGAGCTCGTGCTGGATCTGCGGCGACTCCGGCCGCATCCCGCCCGGCACGGTCGCCCACCAGCACGCGCCCGCGTGCCCGAGGTCGCCGAAGCCGAACCGGCGCCGGTCGGGCCCGTAGATCTCGACGGCGTCCGTGGTCCGCTCCGGGGCGCGGTGGGCGGGCACGAGCCCGCGGAAGCACACCACCCCGGCGTCCACTGTGGGCGATCCGGGGGCGATGAGCTGCCGCGTCGGCGAGTCGACGCCGTCAGCGGCGACCACCAGGTCCGCGTCCCAGCGCCGGGAGGCGTCACCGGCCGCCAGGTCGACCATGTCGATCCGGTCGACCTGCGTGGCCGGATGCACCTCCACGTTGTCGCCCAGGCGCGACACCAGCGCCTCGTACAGCATCGCGGTGTGCACCATCACCGACGGCGTGCTGTCGTCCGCGCCGAGCACCGCCGCCGCGAACGAGCTCGACAGGCGCTCCTCGTTGCGGATCTCGAACCGGTCGACCGGCGTCCCGGAGGCGTCGAGCATCGCGTCGACCCCGAGCGCGCGCAGCGCGCGCACGCCCGAGGCCCACATGACCATGCCGAGGTCGTCGCCCTTGAGGCGTTCGCGCCGCTCCAGCAGCGCGACCCGCCAGCCCAACCGGGACAGGACGATCGCGCTGGCGAGCCCGGCGACGCCGGCGCCGACGACTACGGCTCTTCGGTTCTGCATCTGCACCTGCCTGGGGGGATCGGCGGCGGTCAGCTGTCGTCGCGGGTCTTGCCCGCTTCGGCCGAGTCGTCCTCGTCTGCGGAGGCGTCCTCGGCGGTCGGCTCGTCGGGGACGGCGTCGTCCTCGGGCCGGTCGGGCACGGCGTCGTCCTCGGCCGCTTCGGCCTCGTACGCGGCGGACTCGATCTCGCCCGGCTCGGCGCCCTTGGGGAGGGCGCCGTCGACGTACCCGGCGGCCTGGGCCTCAGCGGAGTTCCAGCCGACGAGGACGCGTTCGCCGCCGTCGAGGACGAACACCTTCCTTTGGCCGCGCACCAGGAGCAGGTAGGCGATGGCGGCGACCACGACGACGATGCTCACCCACTGGTTGAGCCGGAGGCCCATCGCTCCCTCGGCGGGGTCGATGCGCAGGCCCTCGATCCAGAACCGGCCCGTCCAGTACAGGAGGACGAAGAGGGCGACGGCGCGCCCGGCCCCGAACTTCCACTTGCGGTCGGCGAGGATCACGACCAGCGCGACCCCGAGGTTCCACAGCAGTTCGTACAGGAAGGTGGGGTGGAAGGTCGCGTACTGGGAGTACCCGGCGACGCGGTGGTCGGCGTCGATGGACACGGCCCACCAGGCGTCGAGGGGCTTGCCGTACAGCTCCTGGTTGAACCAGTTGCCGAGGCGGCCGATGGCCTGCCCGACGGGGATGCCGGGGACGCAGGCGTCGGCGACCATCGCGAACGGCAGTTTCAGCTGGCGGCAGCCGAGCCAGACGCCGACGCCGCCGAGGAGGATCGCGCCGGGGATGCCCAGGCCGCCCTCCCACACCGCGAGGGCCTTCCACGGGTCGCCGTCGGGCCCGAAGTAGGCGTCGGGGCTGGTGAAGACGTGGTAGAGGCGGGCGCCGACGATGCCGAACGGCACGGCCCACACGGCGATGTCGAGCACGGCCCACTTGGGGGCGCCCCTGGAGCGCATGCGCGCCTCGGCGATCCAGCAGGCGGCGACGATCCCTGCGATCAGGCAGAGTGCGTAGGCGCGGATCGGGATGGGGCCGAGGTGCCAGACGGACTCCGACGGGCTCGGGATATATGCGAGGTCCACGACGAGTAAACCTATCGGTTCAGGGTCCGGCCCGCTGCACGGCCCCGAGCCGGTCCCACGCCTGCGCGCCGCGGCGGCCCCGCGGCCTGCCGCAAAGCCCGCGAACCGGCCCCGGGCACGGCGAAGCCCCGCGGGAGTGCTCCCGCGGGGCCGCCGAACCGTATTACCGCCGCACGCCCGCGGCGAGGTCCGCGGTGAGCTCGGCGAGCTTCTGGTGGCCCGAGGGGATGTCCTCGGAGTCCAGGTAGCAGTTGACGATCGCCGAACCGACGATCACGGCGTCGCCGTACGCGCCGATCTCGGCGGCCTGGTCGCCGTTGCGCACGCCCAGGCCCACGCCGATCGGCAGGTCCGTGTGCTTGCGGGTGCGCTCCACCAGTGCGGGCGCGACCGCCGACGTGGCCGAGCGGGCGCCGGTGACGCCCATGACCGACTGCGCGTACACGAACCCGCGGCACGCCGCCACCGTCGAAGCGATCCGCTCCTCAGTGGACGACGGCGCGACCAGGAACACCCGGTCCAGACCGTGCTTGTCCGAAGCCTTGATCCACTCGTCCGCCTCGTCCGGGATCAGGTCGGGCGTGATCAGCCCGGCCCCGCCCGCGGCCGCGAAATCGGCCGCGAACCGGTCGACCCCGTACCGCTCCACCAGGTTCCAGTACGTCATCACGAGGATCGGGACGCGGCCCGCGACCGCCTCGGTCACCTCGAACACCTGCCGGGTCCGGAACCCGCCCGCGAGCGCCTGGTCGGCGGCCTTCTGGATCGCCGGGCCGTCCATCACCGGGTCCGAATAGGGCAGGCCCAGCTCGATGATGTCGGCCCCGTGGTCGATCATGATCTCCACGGCCTTGATCGAGTCGGCCAGCGTCGGGTAGCCCGCGGGCAGGTACCCCACGAGCGCCGCCCGGCCCTCGGCCCGGGTCTTCGCGAAAGCGTCCGCAGCGTGCAGCATCTACTCGCCCTTCTCGAAGCCGTAGTACTCGACCACGTTGCCCATGTCCTTGTCGCCGCGCCCCGAGAGGTTCACCAGCACTCGCGAACCGGCCTTCAGGCCCTTCGCGAGCCGCAAAGCGCCCGCGAGGCCGTGCGCCGACTCGATCGCGCAGATGATGCCCTCGGTGCGGGCCAGCTTCTCCAGCGCCGCCATGGCCTCCGCGTCGTCCACCGGCTCGTACGAGGCCCGGCCGGTCGCGGCCAGGTGCGCGTGCTCGGGGCCGACACCCGGGTAGTCGAGCCCGGCCGAGATCGAGTGCGACTCGATCGTCTGCCCGTCCTCGTCCTGCAGCACGAACGTGCGCGCCCCGTGGAGCACGCCGATCTGCCCGGCCGTGATCGTCGCGGCGTGGCGGCCTGTGTCGTAGCCGTCCCCGCCCGCCTCGAACCCGAACAGCTTGACGTCAGTGTCGTCAAGGAACGCCGTGAAGATCCCCATCGCGTTCGAACCGCCGCCGACGCAGGCCGCGACGACGTCGGGAAGGGTGCCCGTGCGCTCCAGGAACTGCGCGCGCGCCTCGTCCCCGATCCCCCGGCAGTAGTCCCGCACCATCTGCGGGAACGGCGCGGGCCCGCCGACCGAGCCGATCAGGTAGTGCGTGTGGTCCACGGAGGCGACCCACTCGCGCAGGGCCTCGTTCATCGCGTCCTTCAGCGTCCGCGAACCGGTCGTGACCGGCACGACCTCAGCGCCGAGCAGCCGCATCCGGGCGACGTTCAACGCCTGGCGGCGCGTGTCCTCCTCGCCCATGTACACCGTGCACTCCAGCCCGAAATAGGCCGCGGCGGTCGCCGAGGCGACGCCGTGCTGGCCCGCCCCGGTCTCGGCGATGATGCGGGTCTTGCCCATCCGCTTGGTCAGGAGCGCCTGCCCGAGTACGTTCCGGATCTTGTGCGCGCCAGTGTGGTTCAGGTCCTCGCGCTTGAGCCACACCTCGACCCCGGCCTCCTCGGAGAGCCGCTCGGCGAAGTACAGCGGCGACGGCAGGTTCCCGTACTCGCGGCCCAGCTTGTCCAGCTCGGCTACGAAGGCGGGGTCCGCGAGCGCGGCGGTGTGGGCGGCCTCGAGCTCGTCGAGGGCGGCAATGAGCGCTTCGGGGACGAAGCGTCCCCCGAATTCGCCCCAGTGGCCGCTGGCATCTGGGTTAGTCACGGTGTTCGCTCCCTTTCGCAACTCGCTGCCCGGGCGCGCTCGCGCGCACAGGCTCACCTGTGTGTCCTCGCCGAGACCGCTAGATCGGGCGCGGCGTGGCCGGGTGGGACCCGGCGGTGACCAGCTCGGCGACGGCGTCGCGCGGGCTCTTCGTCTTGACGACGCCCTCGCCGACGAGCACGGCGTCGGCCCCGGCGCTGGCGTAGCGGATGAGGTCGCGGGTGCCCCTGACGCCGGACTCGGCGACCTTGACGACGCCCCGGGGCAGGCCGGGGGCGATGCGCTCGAACACCGAGCGGTCGACGTCGAGCGTAGTCAGGTCGCGGGCGTTGACGCCAATGACTTTCGCCCCGGCGCGCAGGGCCCGGTCGGCCTCGTACTCGGTGTGGACCTCGACGAGCGCGGTCATGCCGAGCCCTTCGATGCGCTCGTGGAGCGACACGAGGGTGTCCTGGTCGAGGGCGGCGACGATGAGGAGCACGAGGTCGGCGCCGTGGGCGCGGGCCTCGAGGACCTGGTAGGGGGAGACCACGAAGTCCTTGCGGAGCACCGGGATCTGGACCTTCGCGCGGACGGCGTCGAGGTCGTCGAGGCTGCCCTTGAAGTAGTGCTGCTCGGTGAGGACCGAGATGACGGACGCGCCGCCCGCGGCGTACTCGGCGGCGAGCACGGCCGGGTCGGGGATGTCGGCGAGGGCGCCCTTGGACGGGGAGGCCCGCTTGACCTCGGCGATGACGGAGACGCCGCCGCCGGAGAGCGCGGCGTACCCGTCGAGCGCGGGGCGGGCGGCCTCGGCGCGCTCGCGGATGACCTCGATGGGGGTTGCGGTCTGGCGCCGTTCGAGATCGGCGCGGACTTCGGTGATGATCTGCTCCAGCACGTTCACCTAAGATCGTCCCTTCTCCTGCGCCGATGCCGTGATATTAGGCGACGAGGGGTCCTCGCCGGAGTCGAGGGCGTTCCACAGCGACACCGGGTCCTCTGCTATGGCGCCGTTGCCGTCGGGTGCCGCTTCGTGGCGGTCGCCCGCCTCGTACCGGGATGCACTGTCGGGCCAGCCGCCAGCGCGGGCGGTGACGGCGGCGCCTGCGGCGGCGAGGATGAGCGCGGCGATGCCCATGGCGACGGGCCAGGGTCCCGCGTCGAGGTGGAGGGCGCCGCCGAGCGCGGCCGCGAGCCCGGCGAGGGCGGCGACGACGCCGAGGACGCGGCGGGCGCGGTTGCCGGTGGCGAGCATCGCGAGGAACGCGGCGCCGCCTGCGAGCGCGCAGGGCAGGGCCCAGGAGGCGAGGTCGGTGCCGGCCTGGGCGGTGGTGGCGGTGATCCCGGCGTGCCCGGTGTCCGTGGTGGTCGTCCAGTCGCGGGAGGCGGCGAGCGCGGCGACGGCGGCCGCGCACAGCCCGGCGAGGAGGACGCGGGTGCGTTCGGCGGCGCGCTTGTCGGCGCTGTGCTCGCTGTTCGCTTCGCTCATGCGATCTCCCTTCCGGTGAAGCAGGTGCGGGTGCCGGTGTGGCAGGCGGGGCCGGTCTGGTCCACTTGGAGGAGGACGGTGTCGCCGTCGCAGTCGACCGCGACCGAGACGACCGCCTGGTGGTGGCCGGAGGTCTCGCCCTTGACCCAGTACTCGCCGCGGCTGCGCGACCAGTAGGTGGCCTTGCGGGTGGCGACGGTGCGCCGCAGCGCCTCGGCGTCCATCCACGCGAGCATGAGGACTTCGCCCGTGTCGTGCTGCTGCGCGATGGCGGGGACGAGCCCGTCCGCGTTGAATCGGAGGTTCGTGATCACGTCGTCGCTGGTCTGTCCTGCTTCCACGTCTACTGATTGTGATCGCATACCGGCTGTGACCGCCACCCGGGCCCGCCCGGGAGTGCATCGTGGGATTCTCAGGGGTTATGGAGCGCCCTTATGTGATCGTTTCGGCCGCGATGAGCATCGACGGCTATCTCGACGACGTGTCCCCGAAGCGGCTGATGCTGTCGAATGCGGCCGATTTCGACCGGGTCGACGCGGTGCGCGCGGGCGTGGACGCGATCGCGGTAGGCGCCGGGACGGTGCGCGCGGACGACCCGAGGCTGCTGGTCCGGTCGGAGGAGCGCCGCGACGCGCGCGTCGCTGAGGGGGAGGCGCCGTCGCCGCTGCGGGTGGTGTTCTCCCCGTCGGGCGACCTCGATCCGGGCGCGCGCCTGTTCGGGGGCGAGGGCGGCCCGGTCGTGGTCTACACCAGCGAGCGGGGCAAGGAGGCGTGCGGGCTCGGCGAGGAGGCCGCCGAGGTGGTGGCCCTGGGCGACACGCTGGAGATCCAGGACGCCTTGCGCGACATGGCCCGTCGGGGCGTCGAACGGCTCCTCGTGGAGGGCGGGGGCACGATCCACACCCTGTTCTTCGCCGGGGACCTCGTCGACGAGGCGCACCTGACGATCGCGCCGTTCCTGCTCGGGGGCGCGGGCGGGCCGAAGTTCGTGCACGCGGCCGCGTTCCCGCAGTCGCCTGCGCGGCCGCTGCGGCTGGTCGAGACGCAGGCGCTGGGTGAGGTCGCACTGCTGGTGTACCGGCGCGGCTGAACCGGGTCGCCGAACCGGCCGGACGGGTGCGTTTCGTCACTTATGGTGACTGGAGCGACACTCCACCGACGAACGGAGCCGGCCGATGGCCACGACCGAGACGCCGCCCACCGATCCCGGGGAGGCCCCGCCGCCCGCATCGCCCGCGGAAGCGGAGGAGCGGCAGGCGACGTACCCGGTCGACCGGCCGGTGTTCTGGATCAGCGCCGTCGTCATCCTCGCCGTGATCGTCTTCGGCGCGGTCTTCCCCGACCAGTTCGAGTCCGGTTCGACGGCGGCCCTGAACTGGGTCATCGCGAACTTCGCGTGGCTGTTCATCATCGCCGGGAACATCTTCGTGGTCCTGGCGATCTATATTGCGGTGAGCCGCTACGGCAACATCAAGCTGGCCGCGAGCGCCGACGAGGAGCCCGAGTTCGGGACGCTCCCGTGGATCTCGATGATGTTCGCGGCGGGCATGGGCATCGGCCTCATGTTCTACGGCGTCGCCGAGCCCCTCGCGCACTACTTCGACGCGCCGCCGCCGCTCGAGCTCGATCCGGCGTCCCCGTACTACAACGACGAGCTCACCGAGGGCGCGCTCGTCTACTCGTTCTTCCACTGGGGACTGCACCCGTGGGCGATCTACGCGGTCGCCGGGCTCGCGCTCGGCTACTCGACGTTCCGCAAGCGGCGCGGCAACAACATGAGCGACGCGTTCGCGCCGCTCATCGGCGGCCGCCGGTGGGGCCCGGTCACGGGCAGGGCGATCGACCTGCTGGCCGTGTTCGCCACGGTCTTCGGCACAGCCGCGAGCCTCGGCCTGGGCGCGCTGCAGGTCGCGGTCGGGCTCGACATCGTCGTCGGCGTGCCCGACTCGACGCAGCTCGAACTGATCGTCATCATCGCGCTGACGGCCGCGTTCGTCGCCTCCGCGTTCTCGGGCGTGCACCGCGGCGTCAAATGGCTGTCCACCACGAACGTCGTCCTGGCGCTGTTCCTCATCGTGTTCGTGTTCTTCGCCGGGCCGACCCTGTTCATCCTCGACGCGTGGCCGAGCGCCATCGGCGGGTACCTCACCGACCTCGTCGGGATCTCCAGCGCCACGGGCGCGTTCGGCGGCGCCGACTGGATGGGGACGTGGACGATCTTCTACTGGGCGTGGTGGCTGTCGTGGGCGCCGTTCGTGGGCACGTTCATCGCCCGCATCTCGCGCGGGCGCACCATCCGCCAGTTCATCGTCGGCGTGCTCCTGATCCCTTCGGCCGCTTCGACACTGTGGTTCGCGATCCTGGGCGGGACGGCGCTGTGGCAGCAGAACCACGGCGAGGACTTCAGCGGCGCCGTCGCCATGGGCGAGGAGTACTCGCTGTTCGCGCTGCTCGAATCGCTCCCGCTGTACAGCCTGCTCGCAGGGCTCTCCATGGTGCTCGTGGCGATCTACTTCGTGACCGGCGCCGACTCGGCGTCGCTCGTCCTCGGCTCGCTGTCGAGCCACGGGTCGCTCGCCCCGAAGAAGCCGCTCGTGGTGTTCTGGGGCGCGACGATCGGCGCGGTCGCGGCCGTCCTGCTGGTCTCCGGCGGCCTCCAGGGCCTGAAGAACGCCACGATCATCGTGGCCCTGCCGTTCGTCATCGTCATGCTGCTCCTGTGCGTCGCGCTCATGAAGGAGCTCGTGCAGGACCCGGCCTCGCATCCGCTGCGTCACCAGTTGCGGCACAAGGGCTTCCGCGAGGCGATCCGCAAACTCGTGGGCGAGGAGGTCGACTCGCGCACGGCCGACCCGAACCGGTGGGGCCGCGGCCGCCTGCGCTTCGGCGCGGGCAACGGCAAGCGCACCGGCACGGACGAGTAGCCGCCGCAGCCGCTGCTATTTTATGGGGTGACCCTGCGGCGGAAGGAAACCTCATGAAGGCGATCGTGGTCGAGCAGACCGGCGGGCCGGGCGTGATGCGGGTGCTGGAGGGCGAGGACCCGGGCCCGCGCCCGGGCCAGATCGCCGTCAGGGTCGCCGCGGCGGGCGTCAACTTCATCGACGTCTACCACCGCACCGGCGCCTACGGGCTGCCGCTGCCGTTCACCCCGGGCCTCGAAGGCGGCGGGTATGTCGCCGCGGTCGGCGCGGGCGTCACCGGCTTCGAGGTCGGCGACGAGGTGGCGTGGAAGAGCGTCCCCGGGTCCTATGCGGACCTCGTCGTGGGCGACGCGGACGAGTTCGTGCCCGTCCCCGAGCACGTCGCGGTCGAGACCGCCGCCGCCGTCATGCTCCAGGGCCTCACCGCGCACTACCTGTGCAACAGCGTCTACGCGGTCCAGGAAGGCGACACCGTGATCGTTCACGCAGCCGCGGGCGGCATGGGGCTCCTGCTCACCCAGATGGTGAAGTCCAAGGGCGGCAAGGTCATCGGCACGGTCTCCACCGACGCGAAAGCAGAGCTGGCGCGGCAGAACGGCGCCGACCACGTCATGCGCTACGAGGGCTTCGGCGCGAAGGCGCGCGAGCTCACCGGCGGCGAGGGCGTCGCGGCCGTGTACGACGGCGTCGGCAAGACCACGTTCAGCGAAGGCCTGACGGCCCTGCGCCGCCGGGGCGTGATGGCCCTGTTCGGCCAGTCCAGCGGCCCCGTCCCGCCCGTCGACCCGCAGCTGCTCCACAAGGGCGGGTCGCTGATCCTGACCCGGCCCACCCTGCACGACTTCACCGCCACCCGCGAGGAGTACCTGTGGCGGGCGGGCGAGGTCTTCCAGATGATCGAGGACGACGACCTCCTCGTCCGCGTCGGCGAGACCTTCCGCCTCGAAGAGGCCCCCGAAGCCCACCAGGCCCTTGAATCCCGCAAAACCACCGGGAAGCTCCTGCTCATCCCCTGACCGCGGCTGCAGCCTCGCGCTCGCGGAACGCCTTGCGGTACACCGAGGGCGAGACGCCGAGCACCGTTCTCAGGTGCTGGCGCAGCGAGACGCCCGTCCCGAGCCCTGCGCGCTGCGCGATCTGGTCCACCGTGAGGTCGCTCGTCTCGAGGAGCCCGCGGGCGTGCTCGACGCGCTGCAGGGTGAGCCACTGGGCCGGGCTCTGCCCGACCTCCTCGCGGAACCGGCGCGTGAACGAGCGGCGGCTCATGCGCGCCCGCCGTGCCAGCTCGTCGATCGACAGGGGATGGTCGAGGTGGCGGAGCGCCCATTCGCGGGCGTCGGCGGTGCTCACGCCCGAGGCCTCGGGCACGGGCCGCTCGATGTACTGGGCCTGGCCGCCCTCGCGCCACGGCGGCACGACGCAGCGGCGGGCCACCGCGTTCGCCACCTGGCTGCCGTAGTCGCGGCGGACCAGGTGCAGGCAGAGGTCCACGGCCGCACCGGCACCCGCGGCAGTAAGCACGCGCCCCTCGTCGACGAACAGCACGTCGGGGTCCACTGTGATGTTCGGGAACCGGTCGCGCAGCCGGTCCACGAGCATCCAGTGCGTGGCGGCCGACTTCCCTTCAAGGAGACCGAGTTCCGCGAGCACGAACGCGCCCGAGCAGAACGAGACGATCCGGGCCTCGGGCCGCACGCCCGCGAAGACCGCCTCCAAGCCCTCCGGCAGCTCCCTGACGTCGCAGATCGGGCTGTCGGGCTGGATCGTCACGACCACCACGGTGTCCGCCCAGGCCAGCGCCTCGGGGCCGTGGTCGACGGCGACGGTGAAGCCGCTCGCAGAGCGGACGGGCGTGCCGTCGGTCGAGCAGACCCGCACTTCGTAGCGCGGGGTCAGGTCGTCGCGCATCGCCGCGCCGAAGACGCGGTGGGGGATGCCGAGTTCGAAGGCCATGACGCCTTCGAGCGCGAGGACGGCGACGCGGTGGGGCGCTTCGGAACCGGTCATGGCCCGATTCTTTCACATGATGGCCCTCGGGCCGCTAGGCATGCCGCGCAGGTTCCAGCAGACTGGTCCCCACCGAAGCAGAAAGTATCGAGAGGAATCCACAATGGCCACTATGCGAACCGTCAAGCAGGACGGACTCGGCGGACCCGAGGTGCTCAAGGTCGTCGAGACCGAGCGGCCGGAGCCCGGCACCGGCGAGATCCTCGTGAAGGTGCACGCGGCCGGGCTCAACCCGGTGGACTGGAAGACGCGCGCTTACGGCGGCCTCCTGGGCCGCACCGGCGACTTCACGCTCGGCTGGGACGTGTCGGGCACCGTGGCGGCGGTCGGGTTCGGCGTGCGGCTCTACGAGGTCGGCGACGAGGTCTACGGCATGCCCCGGTTCCCGCAGTTCGCCAACGCGTACAGCGAGTACGTGACCGCTCCGGCCCGCCACTTCGCCCGCAAGCCCGCGGGGCTCACCCACAGCGAGGCCGCCGCGCTCCCGCTCGCGGGGCTCACGGCCTACCAGTCGCTGGTCGACGTCGCCGGGGTCGAGGCGGGGCAGCGGGTCCTGGTGCACGCCGCAGCCGGAGGCGTCGGCCACCTCGCGGTGCAGATCGCGAAAGCCAAGGGCGCGTACGTGATCGCCACCGCGAGCGCCGCGAAGCACGCCTACCTCAAGGAGATCGGCGCCGACGAGGTCATCGACTACACGGCGGGCGACTTCGCCGAGCAGGTCAGCGAGGTCGACATCGTGCTCGACGGCGTCGGCGACGAGTACACGGCCCGTTCGGCCCCGGTCGTGCGCGACGGCGGGTACCTCATCACCCTCCCCGGCCCGGCCGACGTCCCTGAAGCGGAGCAGGCCCGGATCAAGTCGGGCTTCTCGATCGTCGAGCCCGACCAGAACGGCCTCAACGCGATGACCGCCCTGGTCGACGCTGGTCAGCTCAAGCCCACGGTGTCCGAGACCTACCCGCTGGACGAGGTCGCCAAGGCGCACGCCTCGCTCGAAACGGGCCGCACGATCGGCAAGATCGTCCTCGCCATCGCCGAGTGAATACAGCGGGGGGGGGGGGGGGGGAAGGAACCCCCCCCCCCCCCCCCCCACAACCCCCCCCCCCCCCCCCTCCTCCCCCCCCCCCCCCCCCCCCCCCCCCTCTCCCCCCCCC
>NZ_JBVJHZ010000056.1:0-29527 GCF_055586545.1 Glycomyces sp. NPDC050141
TCCCCCCCCCCCCTCCCCTCCCCCCCCCCCTCCCCCCCCCCCCCCCCCCCCCTCCCACCCCCCCCCCCCCCCCCCCCCCCCCCCCGCCACAACAAGATCACGCCTCAGCAGTAGCGCAGCACGACAACAACATCACTCCTCAGGCGCAGCACCGTAGAGACGCTGGAGCTCCCGCTTGAGGATCTTGCCGCTCGGCCCCAGCGGTAGCGCCTCGACCACGTGGACGACGCGGGGGTATTTGTACGCGGCGATCTTCGCTTTCACGTAGTCGACGAGCCCGGCCGGATCGGGCTCGGCGCCTTCGGCCGGGACGATCGCGGCGTGGACTTCCTGGCCGTGCTCCTCGTGCGGGACACCGAAGACCGCCGCGAGCGCGACCTCCGGGTGCCGGGAGAGCACGGCCTCTACCTCAGTCGGGTAGACGTTGTAGCCGTTGCGGATGATCATGTCCTTCTTGCGGTCCACGATCCGGATCACACCGTCGTCGTCCACAGTGCCCAGGTCGCCGGTGCGGAACCAGCCGTCGACGACCGCCGCCGCGGTGGCGTCGGGGCGGCCGAGGTAGCCCTTCATGAGGTTGTGGCCGCGCACCACGATCTCACCCAGGGTGTCCGGCGGGAGGAGGTCGATGCGGCCTTCGGTCTCGGGGTCGGCGACCGCGACGTCGACGCCCCAGATGGACTTGCCGACCGTGCCGGGCCGGATCGGTTCGGAGACGAGGTTGAAGCTGGCGACCGGGGAGGTCTCGGTGAGCCCGTAGCCCTCGTGGACCTGGGCGCCGTAGGCGGCCTCGAACGCCTCCAGGAGCGCGGTCGGGAGGGCCGCGCCGCCGGAGATCGCGATGCGCAGCGGGGGCCGGTCGGGGGTGCGGGCGGCGGCGGTGACCATCGCGGCGTAGTTGGTGGGGACCCCGGCGAAGACGGTTGCTTTGTGGCGGACCAGGAGTGCAAGGGCTTCGTCCGGGTCGAACCGCGGGAGGAGGATGATCGCGGCGCCGCGGCGGAAACCGGCGTTGAGGACCACGGTCTGGCCGAAGGTGTGGAAGAACGGGAGGCCGCCGTAGAGCACGTCGTCGGGGCGGTACTCGAACGTGTCGAGGAGTCCGGTGTGGACCTGCTCGATGACGGCGAGGTGGGAGCCGACCGCGCCTTTGGGGGTGCCGGTGGTGCCGGAGGTGTAGAGGATCGTGGCGGCGGCGAGCGGGTGGACGGAGGCGTACCGGGCGATGGGGTCGGCGGTCGCGGCTTCGTCTTCGAGGCGGGCGACCGGGCGGCCTTCTAGTTCGAGTCCGTCGGGGGCGAGGACGGTGAGGAGGGGGACGCCTGCGAGGTCGGCGGCGGGGGCCGCTTCGGGGAGCATCGGGGCGGCGGCGACGACCAGGTCGGCTTCGGCGTCTTCGAGGACGAAGCGGATCTCGTCGGCTTTGAAGAGCAGGTGGATGGGGATGACCACCGCGCCGAGGGCGAGGGCCGCGTAGTAGACGCGGGGGAAGTCGGGGACGTTCGGGATGATCATGGCGACGCGGGAGCCGGGGCCGATGCCGCGCGCGGCCAGCGCGCCCGCGTAGGCGCGGGTCTGGTTCCAGAGCTCGCCATAGGTGACGGTCTGGCCCATGAAGTGGAGGGCCGGGGCGTCGGGGCGGCGGCGGGCGGTCTCGGCGAGGATGGCGGCGATCGAGAGGGTCCCTTGGCCGGGGCCGTCTATGGCGTGGTCGGTTCGGGTGCTGGCGGTGTGGTCGCCACCGGGCTGGTGCGTCATTGCACGCCTCCTTTGCTCTCCGCTCATCCTGCCGTGTCGGGGCGGGTCGTGTCACCGTCCGGAGGCGAGCCATTCGGTCGGGTCGCGGCGGATGCGGTCGATGACGGCCATGGCGGCGCCGATGGCGGCGGCGTCGGGGCCGAGGGTCGCGGGGCGCACGGTGACGGGGGTCCAGCGGGCGGAGAGGACGCGCTGGTTGATCTCGGTTTCGACGCCGGTGATGAGCCAGGAGGAGAGGAGGGCGAAGCTGCCGCCGAGGAGGACGGTGTCGATGTCGAGGAGGTTGAGGACGTTGGCGACGGCGATGCCGAGGGCGGTGGCGGCGGTGTCGAGGGCGGCGATGGTCTCGGGGCGGCCGGCGTCGGCCCAGGCGAGGAGGGCGGCGTCGGCGGTGAGGCCGACGGGGAGGGTTTCGCCGTCGAGGATCGCGGCGAGGCTGGCGTAGGTCTGGAGGCAGCCGCGGGAGCCGCAGCGGCAGGGTTTGCCGTCGGGGTCGACGGTGAGGTGGCCGAGTTCGCCGCCCCAGCCGTGGGAGCCGCGCATGAGGCGGCGGTCGAGGATGATGCCGGCGCCGATGTCGAGTCCGCCTGAGATATAGAGGAAGTGGTCGGGGGTGGCGCGGTGGAGTTCACCTCGGGCGGCAAGGTTCGCCTCGTTGTCCACATTGGTTGAGACGTTGAGGTGGCTCAGGTGTTCGGCGAGGAGGGTTCCCGCGTCTACGTCTCGCCAGCCCAACGAGGGGGCGGTGCGGACGAGCCCGGCGTCGGTGGGGCCGGGGACGGCGAGGGTCGCGGTGACGACGGTGAGGCCTTCGGCGGCCGCGGCGCTGGTGGCGTCGGTCGCCATGCGGCCCAGGCGTTCGAGGACGGCGGGCGCTTCGGTGTCGGTGCACGGCGCGAACGCGAGGTGGCGCACGGTCCCGGTGAGGTCGACGACGCACGCGGCGAGGCCGTCGGTGCGGATGTCGAGCCCGAGCCCGGCGGGGCCGGTGCGGGAGAGGGTGAGTCCCATGCGGGGGCGCCCGGCCCGGCCGTCGGGGGTCGCGCCGGTCTCGGTGACGAGGCGTCCGGCGATGAGCTCTTCGACGATGCGGGTGATGGTGGGCCGGGTGAGGCCGGTGGCGGCGGCGAGCTCGGTGCGCGAGAGGGGGGCCTCGGCGGCGAGGACGTGCCGGAAGACGAGTTCGAGGTTCAACGCGCGCAGGCGTTCCTGCCGGGCGGGGTCGTTCGCGCGGGCCGGGTTCATGCCGGTGGCCGCGCTGCTTCGGCGAGCGCGGCGGCCGCGTCTTCGGTGAGGTTGCCGTCTGCCACGACAGCGAGGATATGCCGTTCGATCTGCTCTCCGGGTTCGAGGACGAGTGGACGGTCCCATGTGAGCGATGAGCCGACGCCGAGGTAGTCGCGGGCGCGCACGAACCAGCGGTCCTGTGCGGTGGTCGCGTCGGCGGGCACGAACAGCATCGTCCACTCTGCACTGCTGCTGGTGCCGGAGACGGTGAGCCACGGTGCGGTCGTGCCGTGTACGGCGCGCACGCCGGTCCCGGCGGGGCTCTGTACGCGCACCTGCCCGCCCACGGCCGGGCCGCGCCAGAAGAACCCGCCGTATCCGGCGCCGACGCGCCCGAGCGCGGCGGGGCTGCGGATCGGCAGCGGCCGGTCGGTGGCGTTGGCGAGCCGGGTCTGCACCGAGAGCGTCCAGGCCTCCGGGGTCAAAGGGACGCAGGCGATCGCGCGCCGCTCGCTGAGCAGCGCCGCGCCCTCCTGGTCGACCCAGTGCAGGGTGTGCGCGAGCTCGGATTCGGTGTGCCGCAGCCAGCGCCGGTGGCGTTGGGCGCCGTGGTCGTCGAGCCAGGCGGGGCCGTGTCCGGCGACGAAGGTGCGGCCGCCCCAGAAGTTGCGGCCGCCGATGTCGGGGGCGGCGATGCTGATGCCGAGCTGGTGGGTGTGGGAGTGGGGTCGGGCGTCGGTGACGACGGTGCCGGCGAGGGTGCGCACGGGGTGGAGGAAGGGGCGGGGCGCGGTGGAGGCGGGCAGGTCGGAGCGCCAGACGTAGCTGGCGACTTCGCGGCCGTCGACGTGGAGGCCGAGGGGCTGGTCGGCGTCGAGTGCGCGGACAGTGCCGGAGTGCTCCATTGCGGCTCCAATCACTTAGGCCTCGCGGGGTGCGGGGCTTGCCGCGACGGCTTCGACCAGGAGCTCGATTGCTCGGGAGCTGAGGTCGCCGTCGGCGACTACCGTGATGATACGACGCCGGGGGCCGTCGCCCGGGGCGGCTGTCAGGGGCTCGGTCCAGGCGAGGGCGGGTCCGGCGCCGACGTAGTCGCCGCCGCGGACGAACCAGGGTTCGCGGTGGGAGGCGATGTCGATGAGGACGAGGGTCCAGGGTTCGGTGCCGTTGGTGCGCAGGGCGATCCAGGGGGCGGGGGTGCCGTGGAGGCGTTCGGTGCCGTGGGTGCCGGGGCCGAGGACTTGAACGCCGTGGGTGCCGCGGGGGGCGCGCCAGAAGAAGCCGCCGTATCCGGCGCCGCCTCGGCCTTTGACGCCTGGGCTGGAGATCTCGAGGGGTGTTTCGGTGGCGTTGTGGAGGGTGTAGCGGAAGTCGAGGGCCCAGGCGCGGTCGTCGACGGGGCGGGCGGCGATGCGGCGGCGTTCGCGTAGGAGGACGGTGCCGTCGGGGCCGATCCAGTGGAGTTCGTGGGCGAGGAGGGCGTCGGTGCTGGCCTCCCACCGGTGGTGGCGCTGCACGCCGTGGTTGGGGAGCGGGATGGAGCCCTGTCCGCGGACGTAGGTGCGTCCGCCCCAGAAGTTCGCGCCGCCAGCGTCGGGGACGGCGATGCTGACGCCGAGGTGGTGGAGGTGGTCGGGCGGCATGGCCTCGGTGACGACGGTTCCGGCGAGGGTGCGCACGGGGTGGAGGAAGGGGCGGGGCGACAGGGTGTTCGGGAGGTGGGGTCGCCATACGTATTCGGCGACGGTCTGGCCGCCGAGGATGAGCGGGCGGGTCTGTTGCAGGGTGTCAGGCATGTGCGTCGGTGATCCGCACGGCGTCGAACAGGGCGGTGCCGCCGCGCGGCTCGGTCCCGGCGGTGGCGGCGAACAGGCCGAGGGCCGCGCCGACCCAGCGTCCTTGGGTGGCTTGGAACGGTTCGCCGACCGGTTGGGGTGCTTCGCCGGGGAGTGCGGCGAAGAACTGGCAGCGGCCGGTCGGATCGACGTCGACGCCCACCCTCACAGGGGTGTCGCCGCCGGTCGCGACCGGCCGCTCGCGGCCGTTGCGGAGCGCGGGTGCTCCGGCTTCGGCAGTGCGGCAGGTGAGGACGGTGTTGCCGGGGGTGCGGGCGAGGCCGATCCAGGCGTAGGTGTCGCCGACGACGGCGAGGCCCGCCGTGGCGCCGGGCGGGGCGTCTTCGAGGCGGAGGGTGGTTTCGGCGCGGCAGCCGCCGCCGGGGAGGCGCTGGCCGAGGAGGTTGGGGAGGTGGCGCAGGTCGGCGGTGCCGCCGGGGACGCAGGTGAGCCGCAGGCCCTGGTCGGTTGCGGCCCAGCCGGGTTCGGGGTTGGCCTGCCAGGTCCATTGCGGGCCGATGCCGTGGGTGAAGTCGTCGGAGGTGTCGGGTGCGGCGGGTTTTTCGCCGTCAACAGGCTTGGGGTGCACGATAACCGGGGTCCCGTTGTCGCCGATGACGGGCCAGCCTTCGTCGTCCCAGTGCATGGGTTGGAGGTGGACGACGCGTCCGAACGGACCTTGGTCCTGGAAGTGCAGGAACCAGTCGCTGCCGTCCGATGTGGTCACCCAGGCGCCCTGGTGGGGGCCGTTGACGGCGGTGTCGCCTTGTTCGAGGACGATGCGGTCCTCGTAGGGCCCGAAGGGGTCGCGGGAGCGGAACGCGGACTGCCAGCCGTCGGTGACGCCTCCGGCGGGGGCGAAGATCCAGTACCAGCCGTCGCGTTCGTAGAACTTGGGGCCTTCGAGGGTCCGGTACCCGGGCAGCCGGTCGCCGTCGATGGCGACGGTGCCTTCATCCAGCAGTTCGGTGGCGTCCTCGTTCATGCGGTGGACGGTGAGCCGGTTGTTGATCCCGGCGCGGCTCTTGGCCCAGCCGTGGACGAGATAGGCCGACCCGTCGGATGCCCACAGGGGACACGGGTCGATGAGTCCCTTGCCGCCCTTCAGCAAATGCGGGGTGGTCCACTCCCCTGCCGGGTCCTCGGCGCTGGTGACGAACAGGCCCCGGTCGGGGTCGGGGTAGACGATCCAGTACCGGCGGGCGTGGTGGCGCAGGGCCGGGGCCCAGACGCCGCCGCCGCGCTGCGGGGTCTGGAACGCTTCTTCGGGCACGAGCCGTTCGAGCGCGTGGCCGACGATGGTCCAGTTCACGAGGTCGCGGCTGTGGAGGACCGGGAGGCCGGGGACGCGGTGGAAGCTGGAGGCGGTCATGTAGAAGTCGTCGCCGACGCGGATGGCGTCGGGGTCGGACCAGTCGGCCCGCAGGACCGGGTTCCGGTACGTGCCGTCGCCGTTGTCGGAGCTGCTGCGCTTCAAGAAGAAGTGTGGCAAGGTGTTCCCGTTCGTTATTTGAGGCCGGTGGTGGCGATGCCTTTGACCAGGTACTTCTGCCCGGCGATGAAGAAGCCGATGATGGGCGCGAGCGAGAGTACCGACATGGCGAACATCTGGCCCCACTGCGACTGGCCTTCGGAGTCGATGAACTGGCGCAGAGCCAGCGGCACCGTGTACAGCTCCGGGTCGGTCAGGTACAGCAGCGGCCCGAAGAACTCGTTCCACACCGAGATGAACGTGAAGATCGCGGTGGTCGCGAACGCGGGGCGGCACAGCGGCAGGATGATGCTCCAGAAGGTGCGGAACGGTCCGCAGCCGTCGATGCGGGCCGCGTCGTCGAGCTCCTGCGGGAGCGAGCGCATGAACTGCACCATGAGGAAGATGTAGAACGCGTTGGTGGCCAGGAAGTTCGGCACCAGCAGCGGGTAGTACGTGTTGAGCCACCCGAGTTTCGCGAAGAGGATGTACTGCGGGATGAGCAGCACGTGGCCCGGGAGCATCATGGTGCCGAGCATGAGGGCGAAGAACAGCTTGCGGCCGGTGAAGTTGAGCCGCGCGAACCCGTACGCCGCGAGGGAGCAGGAGAACAGGTTCCCGACGATGCTGAGGACGACGATGATGATGGAGTTCGAGAAGTAGATCCCGAAGTCGTATTCGAGCGCGGTCCAGCCGTCGGTGTAGTTCGACGGGCTCCACTCGGCCGGCCACAGCGACAGGTCCGAGAAGATCAGGTCGTTCGGTTTGAGCGAGCTGGAGACGAGCCACAGCAGCGGGTACATCATGACCAGGCCGATGACGCACAGGATCACGTGCCGGGAGAAGCGGCTCTTGCGGGTGCTGCCGAGGCGCTCGATGAGCGCGTCGGTGTCCTCATCGGACTTCTTGACCCGCGGGGTTGGCAAGGTCGTGGACATTGGCGGGACCTCAGCTGTCGTAGTTGACCCAGTACTTGGCGGTGAAGAAGGTGATCGCGGTGAACACGGCGATGATGACGAGCAGGGTCCAGGCCATCGCCGAGGCGTAGCCCATGTTGAACTGGTTGAACCCCTGCTGGTACAGGTAGAGGTTGTAGAACAATGTGGAGTTCGCCGGTCCGCCGCCGCCGTTGTTCATCACGAAGCCCTGCGTGAACGTCTGGAACGAGGCGATGAGCGACTGGATCAGGTTGAAGAAGATGATGGGACTCAAGAGCGGCAGGGTGATCGACCGGAACCGGCGCCATTTCGACGCGCCGTCGACGGCGGCGGCCTCGTAGTACATGACCGGGATCTGCCGCAGCCCGGCCAGGAAGATCACCATGGGCGACCCGAACGTCCAGATGTGCAGGATGATCAGCGTCGTCAGCGCGTAGTCGGGGTCGGAGGTCCACGAGATCGCGTCGATCCCGAACCACCCGAGGAACGCGTTCACGATCCCGTCGAACCCGAACACGTACCGCCACAACAGGACCACGGCGACGCTCGCGCCGAGCAGCGAGGGCAGGTAGAACACGGCCCGGTACCAGGGCAGGCCCCGGATGCCGCGGTTGAGGATCATCGCGACGCCGAGCGCGGCCGCGAGCGACAGCGGCACCGACACGAACGTGTACACGAACGTGACCTGCAGCGACTTCAGCAGCACCGGGTCGCGGAACATGTCCGCGAAGTTCTCGAGGCCGATCCACTTCGGAGCGTTCAGCAGGTTGTAGTCGGTGAACGCCAGGTACAGCGACGCGAAGAACGGGACGACGGTGAAGAGCATCCCGATGAACCACGGCAGCAGGAACAGGTAGCCCGCCCGGTCCTTTCGCGCCCTCCTGCGCCGCTGAACTTGCGGCGCAGGAGGGGCGACCGCCCCCGGCATGACGGCGGTCTTGGTCGGCGCGGTCGTCACCCTTCGATCGCCGCCGTCGCCTCGGTGATGAACTGGGCGGCCCCGTCGGCGGCCGACTGGCGGCCGAACTCGACCTCGACGGCGATCACGTCGAGGAAGTCGGCGATCGCGCTGCCCCCGGGCGGGTACGTGTACGAGCGCGGCAGGTCCTCGCCCTGCAGGCCCATGAGGTACTCGGTGGCGACCAGGTCGTCCGGCTCCAGCGCATCCTTGATCTCTTCCGCCACAGCGGCACTCGCGGGGACGCCGCGGGTGGTGCCGGTGGCGAGCGAGGCCTCAGGGTCGTTGGTGAGGAAGTCCAGGAGCTTCACGGCCTCCTTGGGGTGCTTCGAGGCCGACGCGACCGACCACAGGTGCGGGCAGTCAACCGATTGCCCCCGCCGCACGGCCTGGGTCTCGCCGGGGATGCGCAGCAGCGCGAGGTTCCCGCCGCAGGCCGCGTTGTAGCCCAGGAAGTTGTTGGTGGGGATGATCTGCGACGCGAGCTTGCCCTGCGCGATATAGGACGCCTCGGGGCCGCCGCCGATCTCCTCGAAGAACCCCGCGGGCGGGTACGCGCCGGACTGGCGCATCCCGTCGGCCATGGTGAACCAGGCCTCCATAGTGGCCGCCGAGACGCCGAGCTTCCCGTCCTCGGTGAACAGGTCCTCGCCCTGCTGGCGCACCCACACCACGAGGTTCTGGAGGGTCTGCACGTCGTACCCGGTGCCGTAGACCTCCTTGCCGGAGGCGTCGCTGACGGCCTGCGCGAACGTCGCGAGGTCGTCCCAGCTCCAGGTGTCCCCGTCGGGGACGGCCACGCCGTACTGCTCGGCGAAGTCCTTGCGCACGACGAACCCGACCGCGTTGAGCCCGGCCGGAACACCGAACACCGAACCGTCCACTTCGGCCAGGTTGGCCGCGTTCTCGCTGAGGCCGCTCAGGTCGATGTCGTCGCCGTACTCGTTGAGGTCCAGGAGCGCGCCCCGGTCGGCGTACTCGCGCAGCGAGTCCATGCGCATCGCCATGAGGTCGGGCGCGTCGTTCGCGGCGAACCGGGTGGCGAGCTTGTCCTGGTAGGGGCCGGAGTCCTGGTACTCGACCTCGATCGTGATGCCGGGGTTGGCCTCCATGAAGATGTCGAGGGCGGCCTGCGTCTTCTCGGCCCGGGTGGCGTCGCCCCACCAGACCATGTTGAGGGTGACGCCGTCGCCGCTCTCGTCGTCGCCGCCACCGCCGAAGCCGCGCCCGCAGGCGGCGAGCCCGGGGACGGCGGCCAGGCCGAGGCCGGAGAGCTTCATGAGGTTGCGGCGGTTGAGCTCCGAGCCGGAGGCGGGGGGTCGTTCAGTGGTCACGCTGGGGGTCCCTTCACGCGGACGAGGGGTGGGGGTATCGATCGGACTCGATAAGTGGGACCAGGTTAGGGCTGTGAGCCAGGTTATGTCAAGTCATGAAAAAAATTAGTCGGAAGTTTTGGCAACCCATTGACGCAAATCGATGACCGCGCCTAGGCTGGGCCGGGCAGACGCCACCCCCACCGATAGGAGCGTCACATGAATCCTTGGCCTGCAAGGAAGCTGCGCCGAGCCGTCGCGACCGCGGCCGCCGCGGGACTCGTGCTCGCCGGCCTCGCCGCCGCCCCGGGCGCCGCCGCCGAGCCCCCGAGCCGCCCCCGCCAGGGCTGGTCCGACACCGCGGACGGCTTCGCGTCCCTCCCGGGCCTGGGCCGCGGCCCGACCACGGGCGGCGAGGGCGGCGCCGTCGTCGAGGCCGACACCATGGCCGAGCTCCAGGAGTACGTCACCGCCGAGGCGCCCTACGTCATCCGCGTGACCGGCGCGATCGCCATAGAGCCCAAGGGAACCGAGCTGAAGGTCGCCTCCGACAAGACGATCGTCGGGGTCGGCGCGTCCGGCGAGATCGTCGGCGGCGGGTTCTTCCTCGGCACCGGCGTCCACAATGTCATCATCCGGAACCTGACGATCCGGGACACGCTCATGCCCGAGGACGACCCGGACGACAAGCTGTACGACTTCGACGCGATCCAGCTGGACACGGCCGACCACATCTGGATCGACCACAACACGCTGACGCGCATGAACGACGGGCTGCTCGACAGCCGCAAGGACACGACGTTCCTCACCGTCTCCTGGAACCGGTTCTTCGACAACAACAAGACGTTCGGGATCGGGTGGACGCCGAACGTGACCTCGCAGATCACGATCCACCACAACTGGTTCCGCAACACCGTGCAGCGCAACCCGAGCGCGGACAACATCGCGAACCTGCACATGTACAACAACTACCTGGAGAACGCCTCGGCGTACGGGAACTACGTGCGCGGCAAGACCAGCGCGGTGATCGAGAACAGCTTCTACCGGGGCACGCACAACCCCTACTACACAGTGGAGGGCGAGCTGGTGCAGCGCGGGAACATCACCGTGGACTGCACGTGGGGCGACGTCATCCGCGAGCAGGGCGACGCGTTCGACCCGCACGACTTCTACGACTACCGCGCCGATCCGGCCGCGGCCGTCCCGGCCCTCCTGAACGAATTCAGCGGCCCGCAGCCCGAGATTGGGACCTGAGCTGCGGAACCTCTGGATTCCCCACAGCGGCCCCCGGCACTGCGCGCCAGTGCCGGGGGCCGCTGCTTACAGCGCTCGGCGCAGCTCGCAGGGTGCGTCCTCGCGGCGGAGGAAGGCGAGCTGCGCGCGTTTGCCTTCGACGTCGATCTCGGGCCCGAGGGTGAACCCGGTGCGGCGCATGCGGGCCGCGGCCTGCTTGTTGCGGGCGTCGGGTTCGACGACGATGCGCCGGTGCGCGGGGTCGGCGAAGAGGAACGCGGCGAGGACGCCCATGAGGGCGCCGGTGAAGCCGACCCGGGCGCTGGCGCCCGCGGCGGCGACGAGGAGGTGCGCGCCGATGTCGCCGGGCTCGACCTCGTAGCACTCGCCGACGGGGTCGGCGGCGGGCTCGTAGGTCTGGAAGAGCGCCACGGGTTCGCCGTCGCGCAGCAGCAGGTACGAGTGGTGGGTGTCGAGCGAGTCGAGGTATTCGTAGATCTCGAGCACGTACTCGCGGGTATGCCCGGTCATCCCCCAGAAGCGGGCGCGTTCCTCGGTGACCCATCCGTAGATGAGGTCGAGGTCCTCTTCGGGCCGGACGGGCACGATGGACACGGTGCCGAAGCCGTCGAGGTGCTTCGCGAACACTGCGGGGCGGTCGATCATGCGGTACTCCTCCTGTAGCCGTTGCCAATCGGTGACGACGGGGGCGAGCTCCCCGTCCCGCCACAGCGGGAACTGGTCGCGGTAGTGCGGCCCGGGGGCGCCTGACGCTCCGAAGGGGACGATCCAGCGGCTCTGCTCGCGGTCGGCGAGGTCCCACGCCCAGCGGGCGGCGGGGCCGCGCGCGAAGTCCTCGGTGATCCCTGGGGCGCCGGAGGTCGACAGGACGCAGTCGGCGTCGCCGGACATGCCGGTGATCGCTTCGGGCGGGTCGATGTCGCGCCAGGGCACGAGCCGGTGGATATCGCCCCAGGCGGCGGGCGGTTCGGCCGCGGCCTCCTCGATCGCTTCCCGCAGTGCGGTGTCGCGTTCTACCGGGGTGACGAGGTCGCCGTCGAGCAGGTGCTCCAGGGCGAACCCGATGCGGACTTCGAGGACGAGCCAGGGCGCGAACACCTCGGGGTAGCGCGAGGGCGCGGCGAGCGGGGCGAAGACCGGCAGGCCAGCGAGGGCGCGGATGAACGCGGCCCGGAAGCGGGCGAACGCGGCGGCGTCGGTGCTGTCGGCGTCCATGCGGCAGTCCCAGGCGAGCAGCCGGTCGCGAAGCCGCGCAGCGTCCGCGCGCAACTCCAGTTTGGACAGGAGCGCGATGAGCGGCGGGGCCGTGGGCAGGTACGTGTCGGCGTGGATCTCGGCCATGTCGGCGGCGGCCCAGTCGTCGCGGCCGCCGAGGAGCGCGCTGATCCGCTCGACCCGGTGGGGCGCGCAGAACTCGACGCCGAGGTCACCGGAGATGCCGCGGTCGTTCGCCATGGCCGCGAACCCGCGGACCTCCTTGGCGCTCAACGGCTTCCATCCGCGCCAGGCGTACTGCGGCTCCCAGGCGGGGACGGGGCGCACGAGGTTGGCGGCGTCCCGTTCGGGGACGCGCCCGGCGACGCGGTGCAGCAGGCCGCCCGCGGTGTCGGCGGCCATGACCACGTTCACCGGGAGCACCCATCCGTCAAGGGCGGCATCGATATCGGCGACCGTGCGGGCCCGGAGGAGTTTCGGCAGGGCGGCGAACCCGATCTCGGGTTCGGCGTGGAGGGGGCTGCGCAGGCTCAGCGCGGTCCCGTCGTCGTCGGCGATGACGGACCCGCGATCGGTGCAGATCACTTCGACCGTGGCGGGTTCGGCCCCGGCGACCTCGATGGTCTCGGTCCAGGAGCGTGCGGGTTCCCAGCCGTCGGGCCCGAACGCCTCGACCGTGCCGTTCCCGGTGCGGCGCAGCCGCTCGTGGAAGAGGTCCTGCGTGTCGGCCATGGCGTTGGTGATCCCCCACGCCACCTCACCGGTGTGTCCGAAGTGGGCGATCCCGGGGATGCCGGGCATCGCCAGGCCGACGACGTCGAACTCGCTGCAGGCCAGTCTGATCTGCTGGTAGGCGCCGGGGAGCTGCAGGAACCGGTGCGGGTCTCCGGCGACGACCGGCGCGCCCGAGGCGGTCAGGGTCCCGTCGACGATCCAGCCGTTCGACCCGGTCGGGGCGGGCCCGTCCATGGCGAACCGCCCTACCGCGGCCTCCCCGAGGTGCTCGACGACGCGCTCGCGCCAGAGCTTCGCGGGGAACCCGGACCCGAAGAGCAGGTGCTCGGCGTGCCAGACGGCGAGCGGCGTCCACGGCTCCCAGACCCCTGGGGGCGCTTGGAACTCCGGTGCGGCGGCGGCCGCCGCGGGCAGCGCCGCGTTGACGCCGTCGGTGTAGGCGCCGACCCAGTCGGCGGTCGCGGCGTCGAGCCGCCCGAACGCCGCCTTCGCCGCGTCGACGATGCCGGTCTGGCGGGCGAGGCGGTCCCAGGGCAGCCATTCGGCGCCGAAGACGGCGGCCGAGGTCCCGGTCGCGCGGCGGCGGAGGGTCTCCAGCTGCCAGGCGCGGTCGGCGGCGGCGTTGCGGCCCTGGGCGAAAGCGAGCGACTGGGGATCGGCCGCGCGCAGATGGGGGACGCCCCAGGCGTCCCGGTAGCACACGAAGCTCATAGTTAGGTTAGTCTAACCTAAGAGTTAGACCACTGATTCGCACAGGGTTGCGAGAAGGGAACGGGCATGGGCCACGGCTGGGAGGGCGCAGTACTGAAGCTGCTGCGCGCCAAGGACTTCACCTTCACCGTCACCGGCGCGACGCAGATCACCGAGCACTACCGCCGCCTCGCCTTCACCGACGGCGGCCTCCTCGCCGAACTCGGCGTCCACCCGACCATGTGGGTGCGCCTCTGGTTCGACAACGACGGCAAGCCCCACCAGCGCGGCTACACCCTCGTCGACCCCGACCGCGAGAACGGCTCCTTCGCCATCGAGTTCGCCCTGCACAACGGCCTCGCCAGCGACTGGTCCCAGAAGGCCCAGACCGGCGACACCATCCAGGCCACGGTCTACGGCACCGGTTTCGAACCCCTCGAACCCGCCCCCGAGCGCCTCCTCATCGTCGGCGACGCCGCTTCGCTCCCGGCCGTCAACTCGCTCCTCGACGCCTTCCCCGACACCCCCGCCACGATCTGGTTCGAGACCACCGGCGACGACGAACTCCCCTACCGCACCAACGCGAACCACGACCTCCACCGCATCCCCCGCGACGGCGGCGCCCTCGTCGACCGCGTCCGCGCCGAGCTCCCGGACCTCGCCGCCGACCCCGCCCGGTCCTACTTCTGGATCGCCTCCGAGGCCAAGTCCACCCGCGTCCTCACCGCCTTCGCCCGCAAGGAGATCGGCTTCCCCAAGGACCGCATGCACTCGATGGCCTACTGGCGCGCATAGCTTCCTCTAGCTTTCGGGGGCGGTGACCTCGGCGAGGTAGAGGCCGACGATGGCGTCGACCAGGCCGAGGCCCGCTTCGCGCCAGGTGGGGCGGGCGGTCGGCAGGCCCGCGGCCAGCGCGGCCTCGCGGACGGCCGGGACGACGACCATGAGTTCGCGGACCATGTCGTCGCGTTCGGCGCGCACGGTCGGGGGGAGGTCGGTGAGGTAGCGGTCGATGCCCGCTTTGACCTGCCGGATCGAGGGGGCCTCGAAGGACTGCTCCTCCACGATCGGGCGCAGCGACGGGTCGGCGAGGACTTGGGCGGCGAAGCGCGCGAACCAGGTCGGGTCGCCGAGTCCGTCGAGGTGGGCCATGGTCGGGAGGACGAAGCACTCGACCCAGTCGCGCAGGCTCGGCGTGTCGCCGACGGCCGCGATGCGGTCCTGGCGGAAGGCCTCGACGGCGACCATGTGGCGCTCGACGATGGCGCGCACGAGGCCGGTCTTGGTGCCGAAGTGGTAGCCGACGGCCGTGTTGTTGCCCTGGCCGGCGGCCTCGGAGATCTGCCGGGCGGAGACTGCCGCGACCCCGTGTTCGGCGAACATCCGTTCGGCGGCGTCGAGGATCGCTTCGCGGGTCGCTGCCGCCCGTGCGCCTTTCGCGGTGCCGCGCATCGCCTCGCCTCCTCGTGTCCGTGCCGGAACCCCAGCATATCAGTCAAGTGACTTAACTGTGCGGTTCGGACGACGCGTCCTCCCGGGAAAACGCCCCGTGTCCACTACCGTGATGCTCCACAGCATTACGAGGCGAGGAGGCGGCCCATGGCCAGCACCGCGGAGATCAAGTCGCAGATCCAGGGCGCGATCGAACAGGTCCAGGAGGCCATGGGCGCCATCGGAGGCGCCCAGTCCCAGACCGACAACGCCATCGGCGCCGGTACCGCAGCCACCCAGGACACCGGCAGCGCCATGCCCGGCGAGGCCCTCGGCCAGTGGCAGCAGGCGAAGGAGAAGCTCGATGAGGCCCTCACCCTCTACCAGGGCGGATCGGACACCTTCGAGCAGTACGCGAACTCGATCTGAGCGATGTCGTACCCCCGGAGGATCATCGAAACCGGGGGCGGCTCGATCCCGACACACCCGACCCCGGGGGCGCCGAACCCGACCCGATGTCGCACCCCCAGGGGACCATTGCAACCGGGGGCGGTTCCGCGCCGACACACCCGACCCCGGGGGCGCCGGGCGCCGCTAGAACCAGCTGCCGAAGGACGGCCCTTCCCGGGCCTCCTCCGGCCGCCCGCCGAAGACCTCGCCGTCGCGCCACACCCGCACCGGCCCCTGGCGCCGCAGCTCCCCGCACTTCCCCAGCGCCATCCGCGCCCGCCCCAACCGGGCCCGCAGCTTCCCGGACCCTCTCATGACCGCGACCCCGCCAGCGCGGGCACCGCGTCGGCCGCGACACCGCTCGCGGCCCCGGCCGGCGAGGCGGCACCGACCGCCGACGCCCCGGCCGGAACCGTTGCGGGCGTTGCCGTCCCGGCCTGCACGGTGACTCGCGTCGAGTTCGCGACGAGTATCCACACCAGCGCCGAGAGCACCACCAGCAGCACCCGCTGCCCGACCCCGCGCCAGTCGCCGCCGTCGAGGAAGCCCGGCAGGAACGTGTTCAGCGTCGTCGTCAGGAACGTCAGCGCCGCCAGCCCCGTCACCCACCATGTGCCGCGCCGCACCCAGTCGGGCACGTCGGCGTCCTTCATGCGGATCGCGCACAGCGCCGCGACCACGGTGAGCAGCACGAACGCCGCCCCGGCCGTGTAGCGGTGGATCTGCGCCCACCACGTCAGCCCCGATTCGGGCGTGCCGGTCCGGAAGACCGCCGCGCACAGCAGCATCACCGCGGTCGAGCCGAGGAGGAAGCGGATGAAGCCCTCGCGGGCGAGCCCGACCCCGCGCCCGGCGAGGATCGCGCAGGCCAGCGCGAGCGCCAGCACGGAGGCGGGGAAGAGGAGTATCCCGGGCCAGGTCAGGGCGTAGCTCGATACCGGTGTCGCCACCGGGTCGACCGCGTCGGACTGGGTCAGGTGCATCACCGCGAAGCCGGCCTGGCTGGCCGCGACGGCGGCCATGGCGGTCACTTCGGCTGCGCGCGAACGGAGCAGGTTCTGGATCATGCGGCGAACGGTAGGGGCGCGGACGTGCGGTTCCCTCAGTCCGCGGCGTGGATTCGGTTCTCATACCCAGGGGTGAGACGGGCGGCGGCGGCCCGTACCCGGGAGTGAGGTCGCGCAGGCCGCGGGCGGCATAGGTTGGTGCCGTGAAGTCCCGATCGAAGCGCGAGCCCGTTCCGTACAGCCCGGTCCGGGCCGTGGTCTCCTACCTGGTCCCGGCGGCCCCGCCGGGATCGGGGACGTGGCGCTGGCGGTTCACGACCACGCTGGGGCTCGTCGGTCCGGGTTCGGTGCCGTTCGGGCTGATCCTCTTCCTCATCGAGAAGCAGGTGCTGAGCAGCAACTACGGGATCACCTGGTCGGTGCTGCCCGCCGCCGCCACGGGCGCGGCGGTCGTCTTGGCGCGGTTCCGGCCGGTCGAGGCGTGGCTGCTGGTCATGGGCTCGTACACGGTGACGTTCTTCTTCGCGTCGATCTCGTACTGGGAGCCGTGGCCGCTGACTACGACGAACCTGTTCGCGGCCCTGGTGGTGATCTTCGCGCTGGGCCGGGACCGCCGGGCCTGGTACGGGGTGCTCGCGTGGTGTTCGCATGCGGCGGCGGGGATCTACGTGACCTGGGCGACGAACGCGGGGGTGTTCGACCCGCGTCCGGCTCCGGCGGAGCTGCCGTCGGGGGGGCTCGCGGGTGACAGCCTGACGCTCGGGGCGCTGCTGGGTGCGCTGGCGTTCATCATCGGGTTCACGGTGCGGATCTGGCGGCAGGGGCGGCGGCGGGTGGCCGAGGAGGAGCGGGTCGCGGAGGGCGAGCGGCATCAGCGGCGGCTGCTGGAGGAGCGGACGCGGATCGCGCGGGAGCTGCACGACATCGTGGCGCACCACATGTCGGTGATCGCGGTCCAGTCGTCGACGGCGGAGTACCGGCTCGCGGACCTCGGTGAGGAGGCGAGGGCGGAGTTCCGGTCGATCAGCGGGCAGGCGCGCGAGTCGCTGGCGGAGATGCGGCGGCTGCTGGGGGTGCTGCGCAGCGAGGACGAGGCGGGCGCGCGGGCGCCGCAGCCGGGCCCGGAGGCGCTGCGAGGCCTGGCGGAGTCGGTGGTCCGGGCGGGGACGCCGGTGGAGCTGCTGGTCGGCGAACTGCCGGAGCACCTGCCGGAGACGGTGGCGCTCACGGTGTTCCGGGTGGTGCAGGAGGCGTTGAGCAATGTGGTCCGGCACGCGCCGGGGGCGGCGACGGTGGCTGAGGTCGGCGCCGCGGACGGGCGGGTCACGGTTACGGTGGTGAACGGCCCGCCGCCGGTGGGCGGGTCGGCGCCTGATCCGCACGGGTCGGGGCTGGGCCTGGTCGGGATGCGCGAGCGGGTCTCGCTCGACGGCGGGACGCTGGAGACCGGACCGGCCGTTGACGGGGGTTTCCGGGTGTGCGCGGTGCTGCCGATCGAGGACCGTTCGTCTGCAGAGGAGTCGTAGTGCAGGTCAAGGTGTTGATCGCCGACGACCAGGCGATGGTGCGCGCCGGTTTCGCGGCGTTGTTGAACGCGCAGGCGGACATCGAGGTCGTGGGCGACGCCGAGGACGGTGTGGGTGCGGTGACGGAGACGGCGCGGCTGCGGCCTGACGTGGTGCTCATGGATGTGCGCATGCCGGTCATGGACGGGCTCGAGGCGGCGAAGCGGATTCTGTCGGTGCCTGAGGAGCGGCGGCCGCGGGTGCTCATGCTGACCACGTTCGATCTCGACGATTACGTGTACGAGGCGCTTCGCATGGGCGCCAGCGGGTTCCTGCTGAAGGACGCGCCGCCTGGGGACCTGATCGCGGCGGTACGCGTGGTCGCGGCCGGGGATGCGCTGCTCGCGCCGTCGGTGACGCGGCGGTTGATCGAGCAGTCGTTCAAGGCGAAACCCGCGCTGCGGCGCTCGGCGAAGCTGGATGCGCTGACGCCGCGCGAGGAGGAGGTCCTGCGCCTCATCGCGCGCGGCCTGTCGAACACCGAGATCGCGAAGGCCCTGTTCGTGTCGGAGCAGACGGTGAAGACGCACGTCGGCAAGGTCTTCAGCAAGCTCGGCCTGCGCGACCGCGCCCAGGCGGTGATCTGCGCCTACGAGACGGGCCTGATCACGGCGGGCGACCCGCGAGAGCCCTAACCCGCCGCGGCCGCGACCTGCGCAAACGCGCCGGTGTCGGACCCGCGTGGGAGAGTCGTCCTATTTCTTCGGTCGGTCGGAGGCGGATGCGGGTGGGAAGGGGCACGCCCTACACCCGCCGCGCGGGCGCCGCGCCGCCGCCCGCGCCCCACCGAGCCCAGCACGCCACCTCCTGAGAAAACTCCGCGACCCTACTGGAACAGATCATTCCGCTCTGCTATTATTGGAACATGACATTCCGTTCCGGATTTTCGAAGAAGGAGAACCCCATGCGCATCCTCGTCACCGGCGCCACCGGCACCGTCGGCCGCAACGTCATCGAGCAGCTCACCGCCCGCGACGCCGACGTCCAGATCCGCGCCCTCACCCGCAACCCCGAAGCGGCCCTTCCCGAAGGCGTCGAGACCGTCATCGGCGACCTCGCCTCCCCCGACACCCTCGCCGACGCCTTCAAAGACGTCGACGCCGTCCACTTCATCAACTTCGCGGGCGACGCGAACGCCCCGCTGCCCGACCCCGCCGCGCTCGTCGCCCTCGCCGAGCAGGCCGGCGTCCGCCGCGCCACCGTCCTCGCGGGCATCGCGACCGGCCCGCTCGAACAGGCCCTCACCGCCAGCGCGATCGAGACGGCCTACCTCCACCCGGTCGAGTTCATGTCGAACACGCTCATGTGGTGGGCCGGCCCGGTCAAGGCCGAGGGCGCGATCCGCGAGCCCTTCGGCGACAGGGTCAGCGCGATGGTCCACCCCGCCGACATCGGCGCAGTCGCGGCGACCGTGCTGCTCGAGGGCGGGTACGACGGGCAGACGCTGGTCATCACCGGCCCCGAGGCCGTCGGGATCAAGGAGAAGGTCGCGATCCTCGCCGAGGCGGTCGGCCGCGGGATCGCGTTCGTCGAGCTCACCGTCGAGGAGGCGCGCGCGAAGTGGGCCGGGGAGGGCATGAACGAGCACCTCATCGCGTTCCTCGTTGAGGCCCTGGGGAACACGCCCGTGGAGGGCAGGACGGTGTCGGACACGGTCGAGCGGGTCACCGGGCGCCCGGCGCGGAGCTTCGCGTCGTGGGCGGCCGAGCACGCCGAGGCCTTCCGTTAATTCAGCGAATCCCGCAGGGGCGCAGCCGCAAACGTGCGGATGCGCCCCTTTTGGCCGCTAATTCTGGGAATTCACAGGGTAATTGACATTCCTGAAACAATGCACCACTTCGGTTGATATTCACTGAATTACTTGCATCTTTAACTTTTTTCGGTTTGGCCCTAGTCTCCTTGTATGGCACGGCTCACCATCAACTCGGTTCCGTCCGCAACCAGCGGGCGCCGCCGGCCTGCCATGGCGGTCGCCTCCCCGTCGGCCGTCGATGCCCCCACCCGAAAGGCATGCATCACATGAATCGCCAACGCGCGCTTGCGGTCACCGCTGCCGGCGCCATCGCCACCGCTCTCTCACTGGCGGCCGGGGCCGCCCCGGCCTCGGCCGAGATCCTCGACGCCAAGGCCGAACAGGCCCGCGCCGACCTCACCGGCAACGTCTCCCAGGGCCTGATCGACGAGCTCCAGGACACGTTCGGGCTCACCGAGGCCGAGGCGTACGACCGCCTCGCCGTCGAGGACGTCGCCGCCGACCTCCTCGAGGAGGTCCCGGCCGACCTCGACGGTTCCTATGCGGGCCTGTGGGTCTCGGAGGACGCCGACGAGATCTTCGTCGCGACCACCGACGCCGCCGACACCGCCGGGCTGCGCGCCGAAGGCGCCACCCCGGTCCTCGTCGAGCACGACCTGGACGCGCTCGAAGACGCCGCCGGGGCGCTCAAGTTCATCGAGTCCGAGGGCTACTACGGCAACTACGTCGACGTCGTGGCGAACACGCTCGTCATCGAGGCCGCCGACGCAGGCACCGCCGCCGACGTGATCGAGGCCGCCGGGATCGACCCGTCGCTCGTCACCGTCGACGCGGCAGCCGAAGCGCCGCAGCCGTTCTTCGTGCGCGGCGGCGACTCGTACATCGTCGAGGACTCGTGGCGCTGCTCGGTGGGCTTCTCGGTCCGCCAGGGCACGACCCCCGGCTTCGTCACCGCCGGCCACTGCGGCTCCGCGGGCGACGCGGTCACCAGCGGCGAGGCGGCCCCCGGCACGTTCCGCAGCTCCTCCTTCCCTGGCAACGACCGCGCCTGGGTCGCCGTGGGCACCAGCGAAGTCCTGTACGACGACGTGAACCTGTACTCGGGCACCCGCGACGTCGCCAACTCGACGGTCGCCGCCGTCGGCTCCTCCGTCTGCCGCTCCGGTTCGACCACCGGCTGGCACTGCGGGACCGTGCAGGCGTTCAACCAGACCGTGAACTACGCCGAGGGCAGCGTCTCCGGGCTCACCCGCACCAACGTGTGCGCCGAGCCGGGCGACTCGGGCGGCTCGTTCATCACCGGCAACAGCGCGCAGGGCATGACCTCCGGCGGCTCGGGCAACTGCACCTCCGGCGGCACGACCTACTTCCAGCCGGTCAACGAGGCCCTGAGCACCTGGGGCCTGACGCTCGTCACCAGCTAGACACCGCATCACCTTGGGGGCCTTCCGGAAGGGAGGCCCCCTCCTTCGAGTTCCCCCACTGTTCACAATGAACGCGTTCCGCCCGGGTGCATGCGACCGAACCTCAAAGTCTGCTCATAATGCGCTGAAAGGTCTGGTTTCATCATATATCGAAGTTCTACGATCTCCCGCATGACCGATACTGCCAACAGCAAGTTCACCCGCCGGACCGCGCTCACTGTCGGCGGTGCCGCCGCAGGCGTCGCGGGCGTCGGGCTCGCCACCTACAGCGCCAGCGCCCAGCCGCCCGGCCGCCCCGGCCAGCAGCCCACCGCCACCGCCAGCGCGGCCCCGACCACGGCCCTCCCGGACGACACCTGCGTGCTCACCACCGAGATGACCGAAGGCCCGTACTACCTCGAGTCGACCCAGCGCGCCGACATCACCGAAGGCAAGCCCGGCGCCCCGCTCACCCTCCGCGTCACGGTCCTCAACGCCGCGACCTGCGCGGTCCTCCCGAACGCCGCCGTCGAGATCTGGCACTGCGACCAGTGGGGCTACTACTCCGGGTTCACCGGCAACAGCCCCGGCGGTTCCGTCCCGCCCGAGGACGGCATCGGCGACGAGAACACGTTCCTGCGCGGGTACGTCCTCTCGAACGCCTCCGGCGTCGCCGAGCTCACCAGCATCTTCCCCGGCTGGTACCAGGGCCGGTGCTGCCACATCCACGTCAAGGTCCACACCGGCGGCACGGTCGGCTCGGACGGCGGCTACGAAGGCGGCTCCGAACTCCACACCGGACAGTTCTTCTTCGACGACACCACGGTCGCCGCCGTCTACGCCACCGCCCCGTACAACCAGCACGGCGGCGACTGGCTCACCCTCGACGAGGACGGCATCTACGACGGGGGCGGCGCCGCCAGCGGCCTGCTCACCCTGACCGCGAACGACGTGAACGACCCGGCAGCAGGGCACGTCGGGACCATCACCGTCGGCGTCCAGACCAGCTAGCTAGCTAGGACCCCTCGGAGGCCCCGGCCGCTTCGTGCGCGCCGGGGCCTTCCTCCTTGCCCCGCAACGCACCCACGTAGACGCCGGCGAGGATGAGCGGCGCGCCGACCAGCAGCGACACGGTCAGCGGCTCGTCGTCGAGCCACGCCGACACGCCGATCGCCACCAGCGGGATCACCACGAACACGTACGCCGCGCGCGACGCGCCCCACCGCTGGATCACCGTCAGGTACAGGACGAACGTCAGCACCGAGCCCGCGACGACCACGTACGCCAGCGCCCACCACGTGTCGCTGACCTCCGGCAGCACCCACCGGTCCCCCGCCGCGAGCGAACCGGCGAACAGCAGCACCGCCGCGGCCGCCATGCCGACCGCGTTCATCGTCACGGGGTGGACCTTCGGCAGCCGCTTCACGAGCACCGCCGACTCCGCGAACGACAGGACGGCGCCCAGCGCGGCCAGCAGGACCGGGACCGGCACGTCGGCGCGCAGCGGCGCCTGCGACACGACCGCGACGCCAGCGACGGCCACGAGCGTCCCGGTCAGCGCGGCCGTATGGAACCGTTCCTGGCCCTGGGCGACGGCGAGCAGCAGCGCGGCCAGCGGCACGAGCGCGAGGAGGGTCTGGCCCAGCCCTGCGTGGAGGTAGACGAGGGCGTAGTACGCGAGCGAGAACGACACCCCGAAGTTGAGCACCCCGAACACGACCGTCCCGGCGAGGGCCTTCCCGCGCGGGAAGCGCAGCCGCAGGACGGCCATAACGGCCAGGAGCAGGAGCGCGGCGGTGCCGAACCGCAGCGACGCGCCCCACAGCGGGTCGAGCTCGCGGTTGCTGAACCTGATGCCGACGGCGTTGCCGCCTGCGAGGAGGGTCGCGCCTGCGAAGGCGGCGAGTGCGGCCCGGTCGCGGGTGGGCTGCATACCTTCCACGATAGGCCCGGACCAGCAGGTCAGGGGCCGGAAACCGAGGTCAGGAAGCAGGGTCCGGACGCAGGCTCGGGAACCAGGCTCGGGAACCAGGCTCGGGAACCGGGGTCAGCGCGCGAGCGGCTGCACTTCGGCCTTCCAGCGGACCTCGGCGTTCACCCACGCAGCGGCGCGGTCGACGGCGGCGTGCAGGTGCTCGCGGTCGGCGCGGGCGTCGTCCCACTGCACGGCCTCCACGACGAGCTCGCCGTTGCTGCGGCGCAGCGCGACCCGCCCCGGCAGGTCGGAGCCGACGAACACCGGCAGGCAGTAGTAGCCGAAGGTCCGCTGCGGCTCGGGCACGTAGATCTCGATCTTCCAGCCGTGGCCCCACAGGCGATCCATGCGCTCGCGCAGCCACACCAGCTGGTCGAACATCGAGACGGCGACCGCGTTCTCGGCGCCGGTGAGGCGGGTGCGGCGCACCTGCGGGTCGATCCAGGCGCGGCCCTTCCAGCCTTCGACGCTCACCTGCTCGGTCTCGAGCTCGCGGAGCACCCGCTCGGTGTCGGCGATCTTGAGGCGGAAGTAGTCGGCGACGTCCTTGGTGGTGCCCACGCCGAGGTTGCGCAGGGCGGTGGACACCATGTGGCGCAGGCAGTCCTCGTCGTCGGCGTCCCACAGGTGCTCGGCGGGGATGGCCTGGTCGGCGAGCTGGTAGACGCGTTTGAAGCCGATCCGGTGCGTGCAGGCGACCTCGCCGAACCAGAGCAGCCGCTCGACGGCGTGCTTGTGGTCGGTGCGGTGGTTCCAGCTGTCGCCCATGTCGCCGGTGCCCCGGTCCCGGTGCATCGCACCGGAAGGGAAGTCGGAGACGGTGATCGCGCCGCGCTCGGCGAGCAGCGCGAGCACCTCCGCTTCGGCGACGGCCAGCGAGTCGTCCTGGTACCGGTCGCGCCAGGCCCGGCGGCGGCGGGCGAGGTACGGCCAGGCGGAGACGGGCAGCAGCGACATGGCGTGCGCCCAGTACTCGAACGCGACCGGGTTGCGGCGGCGCTCCAGGCTCCGCACGGCCTCGTCGACGTCGAGGTCCCGGGCGAGCAGCGTCAGCTCGTGCGCGCGGCGCACCGCCGAGATCGTGTCGAGCTGGATGCAGCCCAGGCGCTCGAGCACGGTCTTGAAGCGGGTCGCCTTGGGCCGCAACTGCGCGGCGATAGCGATCCTGCGGGCCTCGGCAAGCCGCAACGACTCAGGCACAGATCCGGTCCTCTCCAGGCAATACGACGGTCACCCCCGACCGTACAACCGCCCACCGACAACCCGCCCCACCGAGCGCCGAGCGCCGAGCGCCGAGCGCCGAGCGCCGAGCGCCGAGCGCCGAGCGCCGAGCGCCGAGCGCCGAAGGATCATCACACCTGCCCAGCGCCCGACCACACGCTCGCGAGCTGCGACAACGCCCGAATGTCGCACCCGTATGGGACCGTGGTCTTTTTCGGTTGGTCGGAGGCGGATGCGGGTGGGAAGGGGCACGCCCTACGCCCGCAGCGCGGGCGCCGCGCGCCGCCCGACGCGCTAGTTCGGCGCGACCGCCACCGTCCCCGTCTCCGCCCGCGGGTCCGCCGCGCCCTCCGCGTGCCCGGCCTCGTCGACCTCGATCAGGTGCGCGTGCCCGAAACCGCTCCCGGCCTCGGCCTCCGCCACCGCGAACCCGCGCTCGCGCAAGCCGTCCGCCCAGGCCTCCGGCCCGCCCGCCTCCAGCTCCACGTCGATCTCGTGCCCGCCCGTCCAAGTCCCGAACCCGGTCTCGCCCGGATGCAGCCGCCACCGCGCCGCACCCACCGCGGCCTCGACCGACTCGCCCCCGTGCAGCACCCGCGCGATCAGCTGCGCCACGATCTGCGGCTGCGAATCGCCGCCCATCGACCCGGCCACCAGCCGCAGCGACCCGTCCGCCCGCGTCACCAGCGCCGGCACCAGCGTGTGCGGCGGCCGCTTCCCCGGCCCGAACTCGGCCGGGTGCCCCGGCTCCAGGCTGAACCCGGTCCCCCGGTTCTGCAGCCCGATCCCCGTGCGCGGCTCGAACAGCCACGTCCCGAACCCGGCCGCGTTCGACTGGATATACGAGACGCCCATCCCGTTCCCGTCGAGCACCGCCATATAAGTAGTCCCGCCAGCAGCCTGACGCACCGGCACGTCGGCCTTCCGCTCCGCGCTGATCCGCGCCGCCCGCTCCCCGGCCGCCGCCAGCAGATCCGCCACGTCCGCGCCCTCGAACAACCGCTCCGGCCGGTCGTACCCGGCCTGCCGCGACGCCTCCACCAGGTAATGCGCCCACAGCGGGTCGCCCGCGTCGACCGGCGGCTCCAGCCGGTCCGCGATCGACAGCGCGAGCAGCAGCAGGTACCCCTGCGAGTTCGGCGCCGCCGACCACACCCGGTGCCCGAACGCCTCGACGCTCAACGGCTCCTCCCAGTCCGCTTGGGACGCAGCCAGATCCGCCTCGCTGAACAATCCGCCGCCCAGCTCGACGAGCCCCTGCCCGAAGTCGCCCAGGTAGAACCCGTCACGCCCGCCCTCAGCGGCCGCGCGCAGCGCCCCGGCCGTCCGCTCCCGCCGCACCGTCGACCCCGCTTCAAGCCCGACGAGGTCTTCCGCGCCCGCCACGCCCTCGATCGTCTTGCCCGCCTTGGCGAGCATCGCCGTCGCAGGCCAACCGCCCGACGCGAGCGCGATCGCCGGAGCCAGCAGCTCGGCCATCGGCCGCGTCCCGTACCGCTCGTGCAGCGCGAACCAGCCGTCCACGCAACCGGGCACGGTCGTCGACCGCAGATCGTTCCGGAACGGCATCACCGCATGCCCCTCGGCCCGCAGCCCCTCAGCGTCCGCGCCGGAACCGGCCCGGCCCGAAGCGTTCAGGTACGCGGGCACCGGCTCGCCCGGCACGTGGACCAGCGCGAACAGGTCGCCGCCGAGCCCGCACAGGTGCGGGGCCACCACGGTCAGGGCTGCACCCGCCGCGATCGCGGCATCCACAGCATTGCCGCCGCCCGCGAGCACCTCGCGCCCGATACCGCTGACGAGCGGATCGACCGAACACACCACACCCTGATCGACCACGGGGCCTCCTTCTGCACAGAGCGGGCCGTGCCCGCCGGGGAATCGAACACGCCGAACCGCAGGTCCGAGCACTGACAGACTACCTTGCCGGTCGGCAAGTAGAAATTGGCTAGCTGTCGGTCCCGAACGCCCGCCGACCCGAGACCTGCGCCGCCCGCCAGTACCACTCCACGTACCCGCCGATGATCAGCGCCAGCAACCCCAAGTGCTGCAACGCGCTCAGCTCGCCCCGCACCACCAGGCACATAACCCCGGACACCAGCAGCGTCCGAGCGACCGCCCCCGCGAAGAACCCGCGCCGCCCCGCGCCCACCAGATCCCTGCGGCACACCGCAGGCAGCGCCCGCAGCGAAAGAGCCCACCAGCCCACGTAAAACAGCCCGAACGCCCCGAACACCACCCCGGCAGCCGGCCAAGGCGTAGGGAAGATCCAATCGATCACGTTGAGCAGCAAAGCAGCCCGGAGCACCCGCTCGTACCAGCGCCACGACCACCGCCGCAACGCCACCTCGTACACCGACTCCGCACCCGCTTCGGCAGTCTCCCAAGCGACCCGGACCCCGGCGCTCAACCGCCCGCGCGTCTGCAGGATCTCCGCGAGGTCGTCCCGCACCGCCGGATCGCCAGGCTCGAGCTCCAACGCCCGCACGTAATGCGCCTGGGCCCGCTTGTGCCGCAGGTGATGGTCGTAGATCCGCCCCGCCGTGTGCTGCACCCACGCGTCGTCGGGCGAGCGCTCCAGCGCCTGCTCCACCAGCTCCCGCGTCTTCGCGAACTCCTGGTCGATGTACCGGTACCAGGCCAGCTGCATGTAGTACCGGCCGTTGTCCGGCGTCAGCTCCACCGCCCGCCACATCGAATCCGTCGCCTCGTCCGCCCGACCCAGCTCGAACAGCACGTTCGCGCGCAGCCAGTGCGCGTCCGGGTTCTCCGGCTCCTCCTCGACCGCCCGCACCGCCCACGCGAGCGCGTCCTCCTGCCGCTCGTCCAGGTGCAGGCACCAGGCCAGCAGCAGCTGCGAGACCGAACCGGCCCCGTACTTCCCGATGCCCTTCTCCAGGACGTCGGCGGCCTCCCCGTACCGGTCCTTGTCGATCAGCTCCCGCGCCCGGCCCTCCACCGCACCGGAGATGAACCCGGGCCAGGTCTTGTTCACCGCCTGCAGGACTCGCCCGCGCGCACGCGGAGAAGGGACCTTCGGCAGTTCGGCGGCATCGCTCATTCCCGACTCCAGATCGCTCGGGGGACACGTGAAACGGCACAGTTGACGGGACGACGGCGAAACCCTGGGACTCGGACCGCGTGCCGGTGCTCACGACAGGTGCTTTTGTCTCCCGGCGCCCTTAGCATAGAGGTGGACCGCGTCCACCTGTACGGCCAAGTCTCTTGTACCGTGGAGTGACTGCGGTGGGGACGAGAGGAAAGATCGGAACTGGTCATGGAAGAGCCGACACAGCCTGCTGACTCAGCCGGGCCGATCTCGTCGACGGTGCACCGCTGGCGGCGCCTCGCGGTCCGGCACGACCTCGAGTGGAGCGAACTCCTGCTCATCGCGTTGAACCTGTACGGGTTGCGCGGCAACAACTCTGAAGGCATGCGCCTGCGCCTGAACTCCGAAGACGAAGAGTTCATGCTGGTCCTGCCCGCTGACCGCGCCACGTCGCCGTTCAGCCTCCGCGCCCACGTCGACCCCTCCTCGCCCCAGCACGGGCTGAGCGAGCTGTGCGTCGACGGCACGCCCGTCGCCGAGATCATCGAAGCCGAACCCGGCGAAGAGGTCCGCGGCTACCTCCGCGCCGACGGCACCGCCGCGACCCTGCTCCTGCAGACCGGCATCGAATCACCCGAACTGGTGAAGTGCTACCGGGACCTGTTGGAGGCCTTGGCCTCCGACCTCGCCGACGACGGCGAGCAGCACCTCTTCGATGAGGTCACCCTCTCCGCGGGCGGCGTCCACGACGAGAACCTCGTCGTCGAGCACCTCGTCGCGGTCCGCGAGGCGATGACCGCCGAAGGGCTTCCTGAGACGACGACGCTCGGCGTCCTCACCCCGGCCCTCCACAGCCAGACCGCCTTCGCGGAACTGGCAGCGAAAGTGGGGCCGGTCCTGCTCTTCCTGACCACCGAGACCTTCCAGGACGACAGTCCCGCAGCGGAAGCCGAGCCGACGGTCCCTGAGGACGCCGCGGCCGCCGACCCGCTGGTCCCGGCTACGAGCCACCAGTCCGAGCGTCTCTCCGAGATCCTCGCCGCCGCACGCGAAGCCGGTCACCGGACCTCCTTCACGTACACCGTCGGCAGCGAACCGCTCGACGAGATGCGCGCCTGGCTCCTGCCACTCGCCGAGCAGACCACCATGTGGCCCTCGCTCACGATCCTCCCGGCGGAAACGCCCGTGGACGACTCGCAGCACGTGGCCGCGCCCGACGAACGCCTCGACTTCTTCCTCGAAGCCCGGCGCCTCCTCGAGCAGATCTTCGCCCCCACCCAGCTTCGCCCGCAACCGTGGCGCTGCTACCGGGGACTCTGGTACCGCCAACACGCCGGCGAACACCTCGACGGCCCGTACGTCTAAACACTCCGGCGGTACACCTTCCAACCGAGCCATGCATACCAGGCGAGCACCCAGGTCAGCCAGAGGCGCTGGGTCAGTCCTGCGACCCCTTCGTTGGCCGCGGTCGTCAGTTCGTCGAACGACGCGAAGTAGTTCCCCATGAGCACCAACGTGACCGGCGCCGCGACATAAGCCGTCAACGTGCCGAACCGTCGCCACTCCTCCTTGCCCCGCAAGTAGAGCCCCAGGAGCAGGAACGTGACGATCGCCAACTGGAACGACAGAGCCACCCCAAGAAAGTGCAGGCCCGGCGACTCCAGATCGAACAATCCGATCAGCGCGAGCCCGATCGCCATGAGGCCGACCCCCGCCTTGGCCGACCTTCGCAACCACCGGTTCCCGCCTTTGAACGCCCGGTGGAACCCGATCGCCCCGACCCCGAACAGGATGCCGCTCAACACGAACGCCGAGTTCATGTAGGGCGCAGTGCCGCCCATCCCGAGTCCGCTGACCGGTTGTGTGATGTTCGAGTACGGCTCGATGCGATCGCCGCCGATCGTGTACCCGTCGCTGATGAAGCTGAGAACGATCCAGGCCAGGGTGAACACGACCCCGCCGGCAACGGCACCGAGCGCCAACAGCCCGGCTGAACCGGGCACGGCAAATCTTCGAATGGGCATGGCAGGCACTGCCTTCCGCTGAGAGGTGAGCGGCACCGGCCAGGCTCGCACGGCGCTCGCTAGGGTGAACTCCGTTGTACCAGTGACGGGCACCACAGCGCAAGTCCTCATCGTCCTCAGGGCACGCAAAAAAGCGCCCCACCGCAATGCGGTGGGGCGCTTCTATAAGTTAATGTTTGGCGGTGTCCTGCTCTCCCACACCCTCTCGAGTGCAGTACCATCGGCGCTGGAAGCCGTAACGACCGGGTTCGGAAT
>NZ_JBVJHZ010000057.1:0-29187 GCF_055586545.1 Glycomyces sp. NPDC050141
AACCCCCACACACAACAAAACCCCCCCCCCCCACAAACCACCCCCCACCCCCCCCCCCCCCCTCCCCCCCTCCCCCCTCCCCCCTCCCCCCCCCCCCCCCCCCCCCCCCGATGCCGTTCTCCGTTCAGGCCGGGTGCCCGTCGGGAACGGGGCGGCCCCGGAACGCGGCGATCCCGGCGACGCAGGCGACGATGACACCGAGCTGCTGCAGCCCTTGCCCGAAGACCGCCGCGGTTCCGGCCCCGCCGGTCAGGTTCTCGAGCCCGACGGCGCCGCCGACGACCGCCTCCATCACGAAGCCGACCACACCGGACAGCCCGAGCAGCGCGGGAACGAGCGCCGCCCACCGCAACCGGGGCCGCATCAGAGCGAAGGCCAGCGCGCCGCTGGTCATGATGAGCATCCCGGGCGGCGGATAGAACGGGAAGTCGAGACCGGCGGCCCACAGGACGCCGATCCCGGCGGCGCTCGTGAGCAGTCCGGCGACGGCGACGGTTTCGGGGCGGGTCCAGGCGTGCTTGAGGTTCATGGCGGGCTCCTCTGCGAAAGCGTTGATACCCCAATGGTGTGCGCAGCAAGCACTCCCCCGCATCAGCACCTGAACGGATTCCCGCCTAAGCACCTCGACGTAGACCCGTTAGAAGGATGCCTCCCAAGCGAAGTTCGGGAGCTTGGTCGCGTACATCTCCATGCCGTTCTCCTTGATTTCGATGGTGCCGACCGGGCTGAAGTCGATCGTGGCTTCGGGGGCGTCTTCCGGGATCACGAAGAGCAATGTCAATTGGTCCCAGCGTGGGCTTGACTCGATCGCGGTCCACGACACCGGGGCCTCACCGTCGACAGTGAATGCCTTCGCCTGGTCCAGCTCCCACGTCAAACTGTCGCCCTCCACGCACCAATTGGTCCTCACCTCCAGGAACACCGTGCCGGGCTCGGCCCAGCCCTGGTCCTCCAGCCAGACGGCACGGGTCGCCTCGGAGAATTCGGTCCTGCACCTGATCCAGCCGGAGTACCGACCGTTGAGGAGGTCGACCTCCTCAGTGTCGTATCCGCCGAAATCGAACGAGCGCAGCGCCAACCCGTTGTAATACGCGTTCACTGGATCGACCCGCTCACCGGTGCGCAGGTCGATGCCCTGGTCCCGGCCGGAGTCGCGGACCCAGAGGACCGCAGGTTCGTCGACGGGCGCACTGACGGCGTAGTAGCTGTTGCGGTTGGGCGCGGCGAGCAGATCGATTCGCTCGTCTGCTACCTGAATCCACGAAATGAGCGAAGCGGGTTCGCCCGTGTACTCGGCGCTGTACTCCCCCGACATCGCCAACTGAGCGAAAATGAACTCGGTGCCGTCCTGCGTGCGCGGCACGTTTTTCAGGGCGGGAACCGATGCGGCGAGATGCTCGGGGATCTCAAGCGCACTGAAGAGGCACTCGAGCGAGAACGCGAAGTGCGCACCGCGCAGGTCCGCGGGCTCGGCAAGCGTGCTGGCAGCATCGCCTTCCTCGCACCAAGAATCGCCGGGGGTGCCGACTATCAGCTCGTAGGGCCCGGTGCGGAGGAATGAGGCGGGGTCGGCGCTGGCTGTGGTGGTGAGGGCTGCTGCTGCGAGGAGGGGTAGGGCGGCGAGGGTGAGGATGCGGGGCATGGGGATTCCTTGGGGCGACGGCGTTCGGCGGCGTTCGGGGACGCCGCCGGGCAGGTCGATCGGTTAGAGGGGCGAGAAGGCGAGTTCGCGCTCGATGGCCGCAGGGGTGTCGCGGAAGACGTAGTCGTCGTCGCCGACCAGGTCTTCGACGTTGCCCACCGGGTTGAGCCGGAGCGTGACCGATGCGGCGTCGGCCGGGATCTCGAACACCGCGATGTAGAGCACTTCCTCGTGGGTGCCCTCGCCCTCGGTCCAGGAGAGCGGGGCGGACTCGGTGTCGCCGACGATCGCGGTGAGCACGCCGTCCGGGTCGAGGTGCCACCTGAGGTTGTCGAACGTGCACCATTCCATCTGAACTTCGAGGAAGACCGATCCTTCAGGGGCCCAGCCGGTCTCCTCGCGCCAGAGGTTCCGGTCGCCGCTGAGGCGCTCGCTGGTGCATGTCAGTTCCCAGGCGTCGCTGCCGTTCTCGACCGTGACCTCGTTCGAGACGAACTCCTCGCCCTGGACGAGGTCGGTGGAGAGCCCGTTGTAGTAGGCGGCGACGGGGTCAACCTGGTCACCGGTGCGGAGGTCGAGGCCTTGGACTCGGCCGTCGTCTTCGATCCAGAGGACGGCGGTGTCGCCGGAGGGGACGGTGAGGGCGATGAAGCTGCCGGGCGCGGGGAGCGTGTCGAGGTCGAAGCGTTCGTCGCCGGACTCGATCCAGGCCGCGACCTGGGCGGGGTCTTCCGCGACTTCGGCGGAGTAGTTGGGGCCCAGGGCGATCTGGTTGATCAGGATCTCGATGCCGTCGGCGAGTTTCGGGAGGTCGGCGAGTTCGGTCGCGTGCTCGGCGGCTTCCGCAGGCATCTCGGCGCCGTCGAAGTGGCAGAGGATGGAGAGTCCGAAGTGCGGGCCGGTGAGGTCGGCGTCACCGCCGAGGAGCCAGGATTCGTCGCCGTTGCCGCACCAGGCGGTGTCGGTGGCGCCTGTGACGAGCTCGTGGGTCTCGGTCCGGTCGAGGAAGGGGATCGAGGAGCAGCCGGTGGCGGTGAGGGCCAGGGCCGCCAGGGTGACGAGGGGTTTCGCTGTGATGTTGTGTGATGGGGGCACACGACGGGACCTTAAATGATCACCATGGGTGATGACTCAATAGACGGTCACGATATGCAGTTCAGCCGATACCGTGGCGAACCGCCCAGAGGGCGGCCTGGGTGCGGTCGGCGGCGCCGATGCGGCGGAGCAGGTTCGTGACGTGGGTCTTCACGGTCTTCTCCGAGACGCCGAGGCCACGGGCGATCTGGCGGTTGGTCTGGCCCTTGGCGATCAGGCCGAGGACCTGGCTCTCGCGCGGGGTCAGGGACGGGGCCGAGGTGGTGCTGCCGTTGCCGTTCATCAAGCCGCGCATGGCGACCGGTGCGAGGAGGAGTTGTCCGGCGTGGACGGTGCGGATCGCGCTGGCGAGCGCGTCGGGGTCGATGTCCTTGTACACGAACCCGGCCGCGCCCGCGGTGATGGCGTTGGGGACGCGTTCGGCGTCCGTCGCGGAGGTGAGGACGAGGATGCGCGGTGCGTCTTGGTCGAGGCGTTCGAGCACGCCTTGGCCGTCGAGTCCGGGCATCTTGAGGTCGAGGAGGACCACGTCGGGGCGGGTCTCCTCGATGGCGCGCAATGCTTCCTCGCCGTCGCCCGCTTCGCCGACGACGGTGAAGTCGGGTTCGAGTTCGAGGTAGCCGCGCAGGCCGCGGCGGACGACGGGGTGGTCGTCGACGAGGAGGAGCCGGATCTCAGCCACGGTCGGCCTCCTCAGCGGTGTTGAGAGTGGTGGTGTCAGAGTCGAGTTCGAGGGTGACCACGGTGCCTTCGCCCGGGGCGGTCTTCAGGACGAGGTCGCCGCCGAGTGCCTTGGCGCGCTCGCGCATCGAGAGGAGGCCGAGGCCGCGCGTGGCGGCCTCGGCGGCGTCGAAGCCGTCGCCGTCGTCGGCGATGGTGATGCGCTCGGACTCGACGGTCACGGCGACGTGGCGGGCGCGGGCGTGCCGGAACGCGTTGCTCAGGGCCTCCTGGACGAGCCGGAGCACTTCGACCTCGCCGTCCCGGGAGAGGTCCACAGGGGACCGGACTTCGAATGTGACCTCGGTGTCGTACAGGCGGTCGAGGAGGTTCACGTGGCGCCGCAGGGTCTCGACCAGGCCGTGCGCGTCGAGGTCGGCGGGCCGGAGCTCGACGATCACGGCGCGCAGCTCGGCGATGGCCTCGGCGGCGAGGGTCTCGACCTCGGCGAGGCGGCACGCGGCGGCCTCGGGGTCGGTCGGGGCGAGCTTGCGGGCGGCGCGGGCGGAGAGCCGCAGGGAGAACAGGCGCTGCATGACCGCGTCGTGGAGTTCGCGGGCGAGCCGGTTGCGCTCCTCGACGACGGTGAGTTCGCGGCTGCGCTCGTACAGGCGGGCGTTGGTGATCGCGATGGCCGCGTGCGAGGCGAGCAGTTCGATCAGCTCAGTGTCGGCCGCACTGAAACCGGACCTGCCGATGTCGTTGGTGAGCACCACGATCCCGAGGGTCCGCCCGCACTCCTGGATCGGGACGCCCAGCAGCGCGCCCATGCTCGGGTGGGCCTTCGGCCACCACTGGAAGCGCGGGTCGCGGCGCAGGTCGTCGAGGCGGATCGGTTCGCTCTCGGCGAGGATCGCGGCGAGCATCCCGTGCTGGCGCGGCAGCGGGCCGATCTTGAGGCGCTGCTCCTCGCCGATGCCGTCGGTGATGAACTCGGCGAACCCGCCTTCGTCGTCGGGGATGCCGATGGCGGCGTAGTCGGCGCCGACGAGGCGCCGGGCCGAGGAGACGATCACCTCGAGCACCTGGTGCACGGACAGGTGCCGGGTGATCGCGCCGACGGCCGCCGACACCTCGTGCAGCAGCGCGGTCGCTCTTGCCGAAGGTCCAGTTGAAGAGGCGGTCACGCTGCCAATGTAGTCGACGCGGCGGCGTCCGGGCCTCGGTCGCTGGTCCTAGGACCTGCGCCGCAGTCGCGACCGCGACCTCGGCCCGATGCGCCCGGCCCGCGCCGGAAATAGCGTGAGGCCATGAGTGAAGCACCGCAAGTGGACGACCGCACCGCCATCGTCACCGGGGCCTCCGCGGGCCTCGGCGAGGCCCTGGCCGAGCGCCTGGCCGCCTCGGGCTGGAACCTGATCCTCACCGCCCGAGGGGAAGAGCGGTTGCAGCGCGTCGCCGAGCGTCTCGGCGCGCGGTATCTGGCCGGGGACGTGACCGACGCCGTGCACCGGCGGGCGCTCGTGGCCATGGCCGACGGCAGGCTCGACCTGCTCGTCAACAACGCCTCCACCCTGGGCGAGGTCCCGCTGCCGCGCCTCGCCGAAGCGGACCTGACGGCGTGGCCGCGCCTGTTCGAGATGAACGTGTGGGCGCCGATCAGCCTGGCGCAGCTCGCACTGCCGTCGCTGCGGGAGCGCGGCGGCGCGATCGTCAACATCTCCTCGGACGCCGCGACCGGGCCGTACGCGACGTGGGGCCCGTACGGGTCGACGAAGGCCGCGCTCGACCAGCTGTCGAACGTGCTCGCCGCCGAAGAGCCGGCTATCGCGGTCTGGGCCCTGGACCCGGGCGAGATGTCCACCGCGATGCTCGCGGACGCGGTCGGCGAGGCCGACGCCGCCGAAGCCGACCCGCCCGCGCTCGCGGCGGCCGCGATCTACTCGCTCGTCGGCGCCCGCTGGTGCACCTGCGACTGGAAGGCCCCCGAGAGCGGCCGGTACGCGGCCCGCGACTTCGACAAACTGCACAGCCACACCCATGAGGAGGCCAGGGCGTGAGCACGTTGACCACCCCCTTCGACTTCGCCCTCGACGCCGCCCTGGAGGCGGTCGAACCCGCCGAGACGCGCGGGACCGCCCGCTCCGACGTGCGGCTCCTCGTGTCGGACAAGGCGAACGGCGACATCCGGCACCGGCGCTTCGACGACCTGCCCGCGCTCGTCCGCCCCGGCGACCTGCTCGTGGTCAACAACTCGGCGACCCTCCCGGCGGCCGTGCCGACCCGGCAGGGCCTGCGCGTCCACTTCTCCTCGACGCGCCCCGACGGGTCCTGGCTGGTGGAGCTGCGCGACCGCGACAAGCCGTTCCTGGGCGAGGTGCCCGGCCGGATCGTGGACCTCCCGGGCAAGGCGGCGCTGCGCCTGGAGCGGCGGTTCGGCAAGCGGCTGTGGGTGACCCGGCCCGCGATCGAGTCCGTCCCGGAGTACCTGGCGCGGCACGGCAAACCGATCCGGTACTCCTACGTGGACCGGTCCTGGCCGCTGCACGCCTACCAGACCGCGTTCGCCACGGTGCCCGGCTCGGCCGAGATGCCGAGTGCGGCAAGGCCATTCACGCCGGAGATCGTCACCCGCCTGGTCTCAGCCGGGGTCGGGATCGCCCCGATCACGCTGCACACGGGCGTCGCGTCGCTGGAAAGCGACGAGGACCCGTACCCCGAGTGGTTCGAGGTCGGCGCATACACGGCCCGGAACGTCAACGCCGCCAAGGACTCCGGTGGTCGGGTCATCGCCGTCGGCACGACCGCGGTGCGGGCGCTGGAGAGCGCGGTCGTGGACGGGAAGGTCCGGGCGGCCTCGGGCTACACCGACCGGATCATCTCCCCCGCGAACCCGGTCCAGGTCGTCGACGGCCTGCTCACGGGGTTCCACGAGCCCCGGTCCACGCACCTGTCGATGCTGGAGGCCATCGTCGACTCGGGGCTGCTTCGCGACTCGTACGCGGCGGCGATCGAGTCGCGGTACCTGTGGCACGAGTTCGGCGACGTCCACCTGATCGCGTGAGCCGCGAGGTGCGGCTGCTGTGGTCGGCCGCGGCCTGCCTCTCGGCGGCGTTCTGGATGCTCCAGATCAGCGTCGCGCTCTATGTCATCGACGCGGCCGGGACGGCGGCGCTGGCCGCCGTCCAGCTCGCCGGGGTCCTGCCCGCGCTGCTGCTGACACCGGTCGCTGGCCTGGCCGCCGACCGGGTGCGGCTGCGACCGCTGCTCTTGTGGACGGTGGCCGCGCAGGCGGCCGCGGTCGCCGGGATGGCGGTCGGGGCCCGGACGGGGAGCCTGGTGGTACTGGCGGGTTGCTATGCGGCGCAGAGTTTCGCGATGGCGTTCTGGCCCGCGGCCCGGCAGCAGTGGCTGTACGGGCTCGTCGAGCCCGAGTCGCGCCAGAGGGCGAACGCGGCATTCGGGTCGCTCGGCGGGATCATGACGATCGTCGGCGCGACGGGCGCGGGCCTGGTCTCGGCCTGGTCGCCGGTGGCGGCGATCGGCGGCTCCGCGGTGCTCATCGCGTGCGGCGGTGCGGTCCTGTCGCGGGTCCCGGCAGCGGCGCCGGTCGCGGGCCCCGGCGGCGAGCGCGTCGGCACCCGGCTGCGCTCGTTCGCGACCGGCCTGCGCGAGGGGTTCGGCGCGACGCGCCGGTATCCGCTCGCCCGGTCGGTGATCTGGATCGGGATCGCCTGGGGCTTCATCGGCGGCGGCTACACGGTGATGCTCAGCGGCCACGTCGTCGGCGGCCTCGGCGGCGACGCGGTGACCGTGGCACTGGTGTTCGTCTGCGACGGCCTCGCGGTCCTGGCCGGGACGGTCCTGGCGGGGCGGCTGCGCCGCTCGGCGCACCTGCCGGTGTGGGCGGCCTGCTATGCGGCGCAAGGCCTCACGTGGGCGGGCTTCTTCGCCGCTCCCGGTCTGGCCGGAGCCCTGGCGTGCCTTGCGGTGATGCGCCTCGCCAGCGGGTTCGTCATCGCCCTCGACACGACGATCCTCCTCGAGACCGTCCCCGCCGAGTTCCGCGGCCGTGTCACCTCCATCCACGTGACCACCTACAACGCGACCGCCCGCCTCTCACTGGCCGCGCTCGGCGCAGCCCTCGGCTGGTTCGCCCCCACCACCCTCGGCATCGCCGCCGGGCTCCTCGCTGCGGCAACCGGCGTCGCCTGGTGGTTCCTGGCGGGCCGCCGCGCCCGCGCGGCCTACACCGCACCCGCCGGTGCCCTGTCGTGAAGGACGGGCCGCCGATTCACGGCAGTACGATCGGGGCGTGAGGAATGGGAACGGGCGTGGGTTCTCCGAGGCCGATTTCGGGCTCGGGGGCGGTGCCAAGCGGAAGCGGCGGTTGGTACCCGATACGCCGGGAGTCGCCATCTTCAGCGTGGTGGTGACCCTGGCGCTGGCGGTGCTGCTGTTCATCGTGGCGCTGCCGGGCGAGGAGCGGGTGCTCGTCTACGAGGGCGAGGAGGTCGGCGCGTCGGCGGTGTGCGAGAGCACCGGGCCGGACGGCGAGACCGTCACCGGCGCGTGCGTCGAGTTCGGCGAGTTCGAGGTGCGCGAGACGGGCTGGTCGGTGCCCGCCGTGATCGCGGCGGGCGTGCTCGCGGCGCTCGCAGTGGTGGTCCTCGCCGGGGTTCCCGCGCAGGTCAGGGCCGCTCGCAAGGAGCGGGACACCGCGCAGGAGTACATGACCGACGAGGACCGGGGCCAGGCCCGCTAGTCGACGTAGATGTCGGGCTGGAAGTCCTCCTGGCCCGGGACGACCGCGTAACCGGACAGGTCCGTGACGCCCTCGGCGGCGAGGACGTCCTCGACCATGACGGCGTTGCCGGTGTAGTCCTTCGGGTCCTTCGCGAGGATCGCCAGCGCCGCGTCGGCCACGATCTCGGGCTTGCGGCTGCGGTCGATCATCGGCTGCCCGCCGAGGGCGAACGCGACGGCGGCGGTGGCGATGGTCGTCTTGGGCCACAGGCAGTTCGCGGCGACGCCCGGCTCGGTCTCGGCGGCACCGAGGGTCATGATCGTCATGCCGTACTTGGTGGCCGTGTAGGGGCCGCCCGCGAACCACTTCGGGTCGGTGTTCAGCGGCGGGCTGACGGTGAGCAGGTGGGCGTGGTCGGAGCCGCGCAGGTACGGCAGGGCGGCGCTGATGGTCGCGAAGGTGCCGCGCAGGTTCACGCCCGCGATCAGGTCGAACTTCTTCAGGCTGAGCTCGCCGATGCCGGTGAGGTCGAGCGCGGAGGCGTTGTTGACGCAGATGTCGAGCCCGCCGAACGCGGCGGCGGCGGTGTCGACCGCTTCGCCTACGGCTTCGGCGTCGCGCAGGTCGCCCACGATGGGGAGGGCCTGGCCGCCCGCGTCCTCGATGAGCTTCGCGGTCTCGTAGAGGGTCCCGGGGAGCTTCGGGTGGGGTTCGCCGGTCTTGGCGAACAGCGCCACCTTGACCCCGGCCGCGCCGAGCGCGACGGCGATGGCCGCGCCGATGCCTCGGCTGGCGCCGGTGACGAACGCGGCCCTGCCGTTCAGGTTCGACATGGTTGCTGGCTCCATTGCTCTGCCTCCAAGTGTTCGGTGTCACCCGAATACTACTAGTCAGTAACTTCTGACGGTAGCCCGCTCGGCACGACACTCCGATCCGTAGCTGAATGCCAGCTGAGAGCCCGTCCAGAACTCCCCTGGAAACGGTCGCTAACCCTTTCAGGCGCCTGAAGGGTGCCATAAGCTGGCCGAACGAAACGCGAGCGCGGGCAACCGACCAGGGCCCGGCACGAGTACTGAGGAGCGGTGGATGACTTCGACCAGCGGGCCAGCCGGGGCTACACCGCCAGCGGTGCCGCTCCGGGGCGACGGGTCCCCGGCGCGCCTTCTCGTAGTGGATGACGAGGAGAGCCTGGCCGACCTGCTGGTCGAAGCCCTCTCCTTCCAGGGCTACGACGTCACCGCCGCCCGCTCGGGCACCGAGGCGCTGGCCTCGCTCGAGAAGGTGCGCCCGGACCTCGTCATCTTGGACGTCAACATGCCCGGCCTCGACGGCTTCGGCGTCGCCGACCGGATGCGGGCCTCGGGCGACGAGACGCCGATCATCTTCCTGACCGCCCGGACCGCCCCCGACGACCTGCGCGACGGGTTCGGCTCCGGCGGCGACGACTACCTGATGAAGCCGTTCCGGCTCGAAGAGCTCTCCCTGCGCGTCTCGGCGGTGCTGCGACGCACGATCGGCAAGGAGTCGGCCTCCTCGCGCGGCGGCGACACGGTCGCCGTGGCCGACCTCATCCTCGACCTCGCGGCCCACCAGGTGACCCGCGACGGCAAGACGGTCGACCTGTCCCCCACCGAGTTCCGGCTCCTGCGCTACCTCGCGGCGAACACCGGCCGCGTGGTGTCCAAATCGGAGCTGCTGCGCCAGGTCTGGGGCTACGACTTCGAGACCGATTCGAGCCTCGCCGAGACGTACGTGTTCTACCTGCGCCGCAAGCTCGACAAGCTCGGCCCGCGGCTCATCCACACCGTCCGCGGCGTCGGCTACATGCTGCGCCCGCCGCAGGAGTAGGCCCCCATGGCAATCCGCACCAAGATCGCCGCGGCCATGGCGGTCCTGCTCATCGTGGCCGTGGCGGTCATCGGCTTCGTGACGGTCCAGATCGTCTCCGACAAGCTCACGCACCAGGTGGACGAGCAGCTCGCCAAGGTCGCGAGCCCGCCGAACATCAACCAGTGGCTCGCCACCGCCGGCGAGGAGGACACCCAGGACGCCGACGGCCCCGAGATCGCCTCCCCCTACGCCTTCATGCTGTTCGACGCCTCGGGCGAGCTGCAGATGCAGAAGCAGGCCGGCACGGCCTCGGACCCGCTCGCGATGCCGGACATCGCCACCAACCCGGCCTCGGGCCAGTACTTCACCGTCGAATCGGACGACGGCTCGGTCACCTACCGGGCCTACGCGCACGACTACGACACGGTCTCCGGCGCCGTCGTCACCTTCGTCGTGGCCACCCCGCTCACCGAGGTGCAGTCCTCGATCTCGACGCTGACGAGCACGGTCGTCATCACCGGACTGGTCGTCGCCGCCATCGGCATCCTCACCGCCTGGATCATCACCCGGCGCGGGCTGCGCGTGGTCGACCACATGGTCGCCGACGCCGAGCACGTCGCCTCCGGAAACCTCGACCACCGCATCACCGCCGCCGACCCGCGCACCGAGATGGGCCGCTTGTCGTTGGCGCTCAACCGGATGGTCTCGCGCCTCACGGACGCCATCACGCAGCGCGACCGCCAGCACGAGCGGCTGCGCCAGTTCGTGGCCGACGCCGGGCACGAACTGCGCACCCCGCTCACGGCCATCGGCGGCTACGTCCAGCTCTACGAGTCCGGGGCCACGCCCCAGGGCGAGAAGCTGGACCGGGCCATGAGCCGCATCGGCAGCGAGAACGCGCGCCTGGCGAAACTCGTCGACGACCTCATGGTCCTGTCGCGCCTGGACGAGGAGGTGGGCGGCGACCGCGAGCTGGTCGAGCTCACCCAGCTCGCGCAGGACGCTGTGGACGACGCCGAGGTCGCCGCCTCGACGCACCCGATCAGACTCAGTGCGCGCCAACCGATCACCGTGGTCGCGAACGAGGGCCAGCTGCGGCAGGTGCTCGTGAACCTCTTGACGAACGCCCGCGTCCACACCCCGCAGGGCACCGCCATCGACGTCTCGGTCGCCGAGAACGCCGGGTGGGCGGTCCTGCGCGTCGCCGACCACGGCCCCGGCATCCCGGCCGAGCACCGCCAGAAGGTCTTCGACCGGTTCTACCGGGCCGACCCGTCGCGGTCGCGCGCCACCGGCGGCTCCGGTCTCGGGCTCTCCATCGTGTCCTCGATCGTGGCCGCGCACGGCGGCGAGATCCGCCTCGACAGCGATCCGGGGGAAGGCACCGCGATCGAGGTGCGGCTGCCCGTGGCCCGCCTCGAATAGCGGGTCAGAGCCAGCCGCGCCGCGCGGCCAGCACGCCCAGGTGGCAGCGGTTGGCCGCGCCCAGGCGGGCCATCAGGTCCGCGACATGGCGGCGGAACGTGCGGACCGAGACGCCCATGGCCCGCGCCGCCGCCTCGTCCTTGCCGTGCGCGGTGAGCAGTTCGAGCACGCGCCGCTCGGTCGCGTCCGGCCCGTCCGGCACCGGCACCAGGTCGGCCGCGGCGTTCCACGCCAGCTCGAAGTAGTCGGCCAGGCTCGCGACCATGCCCGGCTGGCGGACCATGTAGGCGCCCGCGCGCTGGTCGGCCGGGTCGATCCGCACGAACGCGACCGCCCGGTCGTAGATCAGGACGTTCCGCAGCACCGCGTCGGAGACCCGGTGGCGGTCCCCGGCCTCGTGCAGGCGGTGCACGCGGGCCGCGTACGGCGCGGAGTCGAGCATCGAGCGGTGCACGATCGTCCGGTAGACCACGTCGGAACGCAAGCGCCGCAAGGTGTGCGCGGTGACCTCCTCGCGCTCCGCGAACTCCTCGGGGCCGTGCATCGCCAGCACCTCGCGGGCGCTCGCGCTGATCTCCAGGACCCGCAGCTGCGTCGCCTCGACCCCGTCGAGCCGGTCCACCGACTCGATCGCGGCCGCCTCGCGGTGCTCGGTGAGCAGGCCCGGGAGCACCGCGCCCGCCGAGGCGATCCCGCGCAGCTCCTCGCCGACCTCCGCCAGGCGCTGCGCCACCAGCCGGTCGAACGCGGCGCCCGGGTCGGCCGGGCGGCAGCGCCCGTCCTCGTCCATGTGCAGGATGCCCTTGTCCGCCAAGCGGGAAAGGCTCGCGGCGGCCCCGGAGCCGAGCTCCCGGTCCACCTCGTCGGCCCGCACGCCGGGCGAGCGGAGGAGGCGCCGCCAGACCTGCTCGTCGCGCGCCGACAACCCGAAACTCTGGAGCGTCACAGCGCGATGCTATCGCGGCCCTTCAGGAAGCTGCACGCCCGGAACAGGTTCCTGCCAGCCCTGACCAGTGACTTCAGCGCCCGGTCCGCATAGGATCGAGGGGTCGGCCGCCCCGGGCCGCGCGCCCTTCCCGATCGGAGCCCCTTCCCTCATGCCTGCACAACGCGTCCTCGTCTCCGGTGCCGGGATCGCCGGTACCACCCTCGCCTATTGGCTGCACCGCAACGGTTTCGAGCCGGTCGTGGTCGAACGCGCCCCGGAGCTGCGGCCCGGCGGCTACAAGATCGACATCAGGGGTGCGGCACTCCCCGTCGTCGAGCGCATGGGCGTCCTCGACGCGGTCCGCGAGGCCCGCACCGACATGCAGCAGGCGTTCATCGTCGACGCCAAGGGCCGCAAGGCCGCCGCGATGGACGCCGACTCGTTCGGCGGGCGCGTCCACGGCGACGCCGAGATCCACAGGGGCGCGCTCGCCCAGCTCGTCTACGGGCTCACCGCCGACACCGTCGAATACCGGTTCGGCGACTCGATCGCGTCGCTGGAGCAGGACACCGACGGCGTGGACGTCGTCTTCGAGAGCGGCCGAAGCGAGCGGTTCGACCTCGTCGCGGGCGCCGACGGCCTCCACTCCCGGACCCGCAAGAGCGCCTTCGGCCCCGAGGAGGACTACGTCGTGAGCCTCGGCTACGGCGTCGCTTCGTGCAGCGTCCCCAACACGCTGGGCCTCGACCGCTGCGAGATGACCTATGTGGGCGCCGGGCGCACCGCGCTCGTCTACCACACCGCCGGGAGCGACCACGCGACCGCGCTGTTCCTCTGGGCCGCAAAGGAACTCGAATACGACCGGCACGACCCGGCCGCGCCGGTCAAGGTGCTGCGGGAGGCCTACGCCGGCGAGGGCTGGGAGGTCCCGAAGCTCCTCGAAGCGGCCGCCGACGCCGCAGACCTGTACCTCGACCCGCTCGCGCAGGTGCGCATGGCCCGCTGGTCGCAAGGGCGCACAGTGCTCCTCGGCGACGCCGCCCACTGCGCTTCCGCCGCTTCGGGGCAGGGCACCAGCCTCGCGCTCGTCGGCGCCTACGTCCTCGCCGGCGAACTCGCCCGGGACGGCGGCCACGAGCGGGCCTTCAAGGCCTACGAGGAGCGGATGCGGCCGTTCGCCGAGGCGAACCAGGCGCTCGGGCCCAAGAACGTCAAGAGCATGGTCATGGCCAGCGACGCGCAGGTGCGGTTCGGGATGGGGTTCCTCAAAGCCGCCTCGAAACTGCCCGGCAAGGACCGGCTCATGGCCCCCGTCGTGAAGGCGATCCACAAGGCCGCCACCGCCATCGACCTGCCCGAATACGGACAATAAGCCCGGAGGGAAGGACGCGGGCGCGTGCTAACGTGGGCGCTCGTGACCCGCATCCTTCCCTCATGGTTCGTCGAACGCATCAACCCCGTGCCCGACGAGGACGACCTCCCCGTCTCCACGCTGGAGCTGTTCTTCGACCTCATCTTCGTCTTCACCGTCGCCCAGTTCACCGCGATCATCGCCTACGACCCGCTCATCGGCCTGCTCCAGACCGTGCTCGTCTTCGGGTTCCTGTGGTGGATGTACGCCGGGTACTCCTGGCTCACCAACGTGATCCCGCCCGAGCGCCCCGCCCGCCGCGTCCTCCTCCTGTGCGCCATGGCCGGGTGGCTCGTCATCGCCCTCGCCGTGCCGGTCGCGTTCGAGCACGGCGGCGGCATCTGGATCGCCGTCGGCCTGCTCGCGGTCGTGCTCGTCCACGGCCTCATGTACCTGCAGGCCGCCCGGTCCTTCGGGCCCGTGTTCATCGCGAACCTCGCCGCGACGGGCGCCGTCTTCGCCGCCGAGATCGGCCCTGAAGGCCTGTGGCGCTACGTGTTCTGGGCCCTCGCCACCGTCATCGTGTGGTCCGTGCCGATCTGGCACGGCCAGCGCGGCCTCAACCTCCACCCCGCCCACATCACCGAGCGGCACGGCCTCGTCGTGATCGTCGCGCTCGGCGAATCGGTGGTGGCCATCGGGATCGGTGCGAAGGACCTGCCGGTGAACGCGGACCTGCTCGTCGCGGCGGTGCTCGGCCTCGCGATCGCCGCGTGCCTGTGGTGGTCGCTGTTCGTGCACGACCTCCCCGCCACCGAGCACGTGCTCACGCACACGAAGGACGCGGTGCAGCGGGTGCGGAAGGTCCTCGTGGGCCTGTCGTACGCGTTCATCCCGGTGCTCGTCGGCATCCTCGTCACCGCCGCCGGGCTCAAGCACGCCGTCGGGCACGCCATGGAACCGCTCGACCTCGCCTCGACGCTGCTCCTGTCGGGCGGTGTCGCGATGTTCCTGCTCGGCACGGCCGGGCTGCGGCTTTCGATGCCGCTGCCCCGGCCCTGGGAGCGCGTGGTCCTCGCCGTAGCGGTCCTCGCGGTGGCCCCGCTCGGTCTGGTCAACGCGGCGCTCCAGTTGGGCGCCATCGTGATCGTCCTGGTCGCGGGGCTTGAAATCGAACGCAGGCTCGCTAAAGCGGCGCTGAAGACAGCGCCTTAGGAATCACCAGGGGCGTCCCGGACTCGGGGTCGTCGATGATCCGGCACGGCAGGTCGAAGACCTTGTGCACCGTGTCGGCCGTGACGATCTCGGCCGGGGCGCCTTCGGCGACCACTGCGCCGTCGCGCATCGCGATGAGGTGCGTGGCGTAGCGGGCGGCCTGGTTGAGGTCGTGGAGCACGGCCACGAGGGTGCGGCCCTCGCGGTGGAGTTTCGCGCACAGTTCGAGGACCTCGATCTGGTGCGTGATGTCGAGGAACGTGGTCGGCTCGTCGAGGAGCAGCAGCGGCGTCTGCTGGGCGAGGACCATGGCGATCCACACGCGCTGGCGCTGGCCGCCGGAGAGCTCGTCGACGCCGCGCGAGGCGAGCTCGCTGATGTCGGTGGCGGCCATGGCCTCGGCGACGACGCGTTCGTCCTCGGCGGACCACTGCTTGAGGATGCCCTGGTGGGGGTAGCGGCCGCGCGCGACGAGGTCGGCGACGGTGATGCCGTCGGGCGCGATCGGCGACTGCGGGAGCAGGCCGAGGCGGCGCGCGACGGCGCGGGTGGGCTGGGAGTGGATGTCCTTCCCGTCGAGGAGGACCTGCCCGGCGGAGGGTTTCAGCATGCGCGCCAGGGCTTTCAGCAGCGTGGACTTGCCGCAGGCGTTGGGGCCGAGGATGACGGTGAACTCCCCTTCGGGGATGTCCACGTTGAGGCCTTCGCTGATGGCGACGCGGCCGTAGCCGATGGTGGCGTCCTGGACTACGAGCGGACCAGCGGTCACGACATGACCTCCTTCTTGCGTTGGGCGATGAGCAGCCAGACGAGGTAGAGGCCGCCGACCACGCCGGTGACGACCCCTGTGGGCAGTTGGCGTTCGCCGACTCCGGCGACGGCGATCATGTCGGCGGCGGTGACGATGAGGGCGCCGATGACGGCCGAGAGCGTGAAGCTCCTGGCGGAGCCGGTGAGGCGGGCCGCGATGTGCGGGGCGGCGAGCGCGACGAACGCGAGCGGCCCGGCGACCGAGACGGCCCCGGCGGTGAGGACCGAGGCGGTGACGAGCGCGATGACGCGGGTGCGGGTGACGTGCACGCCGAGGCCGGTAGCGCTCGCTTCGCCCAGGCGGAGGGCGTCGAGGCCGCGCGAGAGGAACATGACGACGATGATCCCTGCGGCGAACACGATCGCGGCGGTCCAGGCCTGGCTCCTGTCGCGGCCTGAGAGGTCGCCGGTGAGCCAGTAGACCGCGCGGAACGCGTCGATCGTGTTGGTGCGGGTGAGCAGGTAGCCGTTGACTCCGGCGAGGATCGCCGAGACGCCGATGCCGACGAGCACGAGCCGGTACCCGGACGGGTCGCCGCCGCGCGTGAGGGCCCAGATGAGGAGGCCGGTGGCGAGCGCGCCGACCGCCGCGAACCCGGCGGTGAGGCCGAGTGTCGCTTCGGTGAGGACGATCGCGATGAGCGCCCCGGAGGTCGCGCCCTGCGTCAGGCCGAGGATGTCGGGGCTGCCCAAGGGGTTGCGGGTGAGGTTCTGGAACAGCGCGCCCGAGAGGCCCATGCACGCGCCGACGCCGAGGGCGGTGGCGAGGCGCGGGAACCGCAGCTCCCAGAGGATGAACTCGTCGCCTTTGGTGCCCTGGTCGAGCAGGGCCGCCCAGGTGCGTTCGAGGCCGAGCGCGGTCGAGCCGGTCGCGGCGGACCAGATGGCGACGAACGCGAGGACGGCGAGGGAGCCGAGGATCGCCGCGAGCGTGCGGTGGCGGACCCGGATCGAGCCTGCGCCCAGGCGGACCACGGTGGAGCCGTCGGTCAAGGTGCTCACAGGCGGGCCACCTTCCTGCGGCTCACGAGGTAGAGGAAGAACGGGCCGCCCGCGACGGCGCAGACGATGCCGACCTGCACTTCGGCGGGGCGGGCGATGACGCGGCCGAGGACGTCGGCGGCGATGAGGAACGCCGCGCCCGAGAGCATCGAATAGGGCAGGACCCAGTTCTGGTCGGGCCCGGTGAAGGCCCGGACCACGTGCGGCACAACGAGGCCGACGAACACGATCGGACCGCACACGGCGGTGGCGGTACCGGCGAGGACGGTGATCGCGGCGATCCCGGCGACGCGCAGCACGCGCGGGTCGACGCCGAGGCCCGTGGCGGTCGCGTCCCCCAGCGCGAGGGCGTTGAGCGGGCGGGCGAGGAGGATGCCGACCACGGACGCGATCCCGATGAGGAGCACGACCGGCAGCATGGGCGCGACGTGCGCGTTCACGAGCGACCCGACCGACCAGAACCGCATCTGGTCGAGCGTGGCCGCGTCCATGAGCTGGATCGCCGAGACGTACGCGTACCCGGCGGCCGTGACGGCGGCACCGGCCAGCGCGAGCCGCGCGGGGGTCGCGGCCGCGGCCCCGGCGATGAGGTAGACGGCGACGGAGGCGACCGCGGCACCGGCGAACGCGAAGAGGACCGTCCCGGAGAAGCCGATGGACCCGATGAAGTAGGAGGCGGTGACGACGGCGGCGGCCGCACCGGTGTTGACGCCGAGGAGGCCGGGGTCGGCGAGGGGGTTGCGGGTCATGGCCTGCATGAGCGCCCCGGCGAGGCCGAGGGCGGCACCGGCGGCGAGGCCGAGCACGGTGCGGGGCACGCGCAGTTCGGTCACGACCGGGTAGGACTCCGAGTTCGCGTCGGTGAGTCCGGCCCAGACCTGGCCGAGGTCCATCGCGCGGGAGCCGACGGCGACGCTGAGGACCGCGAGGACGGCCAGGAGCGCGACGAGCACGAGGAGGCCGAGGACCCGGCGGGCCGTGCGCGAGGGCGGCGCGGCAGCGGTTGCGTCCCTTGGCGAATCGAGCGCCGGGGCCTGCTCCCTGGCGCTTTGGGCGGTTGACAAGTGCGGTCTCCGGAGGGATAGTGGCTGCGGTTTTGTTTAGGCTAACCTAACCGCGACACCCCCGCCATGGTCGCTTCCCCTGTGAAGGAGTTCCCCGTGCCACTCCGCTCCCGCCTCATGCTCGTCCCCGCTGGCCTCTCCCGATTCCCCTCCTCTGGTCTCAGCCGACTCTCCTTCTCCGTTCTCAGCCGACGCAGCCTCTTCGCCGCCGGCGGCGGTCTCGGCGCCGCTTCGCTGCTCGCGGCCTGCGGCTCCGAGGAGGAGCCCCAGACCGAGGGCGACACCGCCGCTTCGGGTCCGTTCTCGTTCCTCGACGAACGCGACCAGACCGAGGTCGAGCTGGAGAGCACGCCGACCACCGTGGTGGCCTTCACGGGTCTCGCCGCCGCGCTGTACGACTACGGCGTCGAGGTCGCGGCCGTGTTCGGGCCGACCACGCTCGCCGACGGCTCCCCCGACATCCAGGCCGGGCGCATGCCCGTCGAGGGCCTCACGGTCCTCGGCAACGCCTGGGGCGAGTTCGACGTCGAGAAGTTCGCGCAGCTGAACCCGCAGCTCGTCGTCTCGCACTATTACGAGGGCTTCGACCTGTGGTTCGTGCCTGAGGAGCGGCTCGAAGAGGTCGAGGCGCTGGCGCCGGGCATCGGCATCGAGGTCTCGAAGCCGACCATCGATGAGATCATCGACCGCCATGCGGCCCTTGCGAAGGCGCTCGGCGCGGACCTGGAGTCCGAGGAGAACGCGGCCGGGGTGGAGCGCTTCGGCGCCGCCGCCGGGGGCGTGGCCGAGACCGTCGCCGAGAAGCCGCTCAAGGTCGTCGCGGTCGGCGCGTGGCCCGACGGGCTGTACATCGCGAACCCGCCCACGTTCAACGTGCTCTCGAAATGCGTCGAACTCGGCGTCGACTTCGTCGTGCCCGACAATCCCGACCAGAATGGGTACTGGGAGCTCCTGTCCTGGGAGAACATCGACAAGTACGAGGCCGACGCGATCTTCCTCGACATCCGCACCGGCAACATCGCGCCCGAGACGCTGCTCGCGGACTACCCGACCTGGGCGGCGCTCCCGGCCGTGGAGGCCGGGCAGGTGTACCGCTGGAACGGCGAGCCGGTGTACTCGCACATCGGCGGAGCCGTTGAGCTGGAACGGATCACCGAAGGACTCGCGGCCGCCCAGCCGCTCGCTTAAGCAACCGCCTAGCCGCGGGGCCAGTGGCTGACGCCACGTCATGACCCCAGTTCAGGGGATCGGAATCTCATTAGGTTAGCCTAACCTGCGATCGGCCGGGCTGCGTCCGCGAGCCGTTCGGATTCCGGCCCTCAATTGCCCTTCAAGAAGGAGAAACACATGGCTTTCGATGCTGACAGCGTCAAGCTCGGCCGCCGCGGCCTGCTCACGGGCGGCGGCGCCCTCGGACTCACCGGCGTGCTCGCCGCGTGCGGGAACGACGACGCCTCGTCCGACACCGAGACCGAGGACTCCGGCCCCTGGGAGTTCACCGACGACCGCGACGAGACCGCCTCGCTCGAAGCGACCCCCACCAAGATCGTCGCGTTCACCGGCATGGCCGCCGCGCTGTACGACTTCGGCATCGAGATCCCGGCCGTCTACGGCCCCACTACGAACGAGGACGGCTCCCCCACCACCCAGGCCGGGAACCTCCCCGTCGCCGACCTCGAGGTCTTCGGCAACGTCTACGGCGAGTTCGACGTCGAGGCCTACGCCGCCTACGGGCCCGAGGTCATGATGACCCACTTCTACATCGACCCGGCCTCGCTCTGGTACGTGCCCGCCGAGAGCGCCGAGAGCATCACGAGCCTCGCGCCCGTCGTCGCGCTCAGCGCCAACGACGAGGGCCTGTCGAACACCCTCGACACCGTCATCGGCCGCCACGCCGAGCTCGCCGAGTCCCTCGGCGCCGACCTCGACTCCGAGACCAACGCGGCCAGCAAGGAGCGGTACGACGCCGCTGTGGAGGCCCTCAAGGCCGCCGCCGCCGCGAACCCGGTCAAGGTCCTCGCCTGCGCCGCCGCCGCTGACACGTTCTACGCCTCGAGCCCCTTGATGGGCAACGACACCCGCTTCTTCCTGGAGCTCGGCGTCGACATCATCGTGCCCGACGCGCTCGACGCGGCCACCGGCTCGTACTTCGAGTTCCTCTCCTGGGAGAACGTCGACAAGTACCAGGCCGACGTCCTGCTCCTGGACAACCGCGTCCAGTCGCTCCAGCCCGAGCAGCTGACCGAGTACCCGACCTTCCAGGCCCTCCCGGCCGTCCAGGAAGGACAGATCGTCGGCTGGGAGGCCGAGCCGATGTACTCCTACGGCCTCGCCGCCGCCTCGATCGAGGCCCTCGCCGCCGCGATCCAGGGCGCGAAGAAGCTGTTCTAAATTCCTGAGTTGCAAAGTGAGAAGGGGCGGGATCAATTGATCCCGCCCCTTCGTCTTCGCTTGCGCTACTTCAGTTTCAGCGTCACCACGGTCGGGTCGTGGTCGGAGGCGCCGTACGCGCCGTACGCGGGCTCCTCGCCGAACTCGTAGGCGTCGGCCGGGTAGTCCGAGTTGATGTGGGCGCTGGTGACGTCTTCGAGCTTCCGGAAGACGGCGGGCGAACCCCACATCTGGTCGAGCGTCTGGGTCTGGCCCATGTACGTGTAGGAGTAGGCCGCCTCAGGCTGGCAGCGCACCATCACGTCGTACAGGCTCGAGAGGCCCGAGTTCTCGTACATGCCCGCGAGCTGGTCGGACGGGCCGACCCAGTCGCCCGCGATGACCTGGCCCTCGGCGAACGGGTCGTCCGGGCGCGGGAAGACGTTGAAGTCGCCGCCCGCCAGGACCTTCGCCTTGCGGTCGTCCGCGAGGATCGCGCTGGTCACGGCCGCCAGGTAGTTCGCCTGCTCGGTGCGGTGCAGCACGCGGCCGTTCGGGCCCGACGAGAAGTGGTTGTTCACCAGGTAGATCTCGGAGACGACCTTGCCCTTGCGGTCCAAGAGGTCGAACTTGCCGACCTGCGAGGCGCGGCTGTACACGTCGTACCCGTTGCAGGCGTAGACGCCCGAGCTCTTGCACTGGTCGATGACGCTCTGCGGCAGCGCCGCGTTGAGGGCCTTCGGGTTCTCCACGTCGGCGTTGATCTCGTCGGCCGCAGTCGCGTAGTCGATCGCGGGCGCGGCGCCCAGGACCGGGTCGTCCGCTTCGGCCTCGGCGAGTTCGGCCAGCTCGGGCCGCCACATGAAGCCGGTCATGATGCCGCGCGTGTCGGCCGAGTCGAGGTCGCCCGCGACCTCGTAGACCGGGCCGCCGTACTCGGCGATGACGAGCGCGAGCTCCTGGATCGAGTCGGGGGCGCCGTCGCCGCCGGTGTTCGCGTCACCGGTGTTGACGAGGTCGCACACGAGCCGGTCGGAGCCGAGCGCCGAATCGGCGGTCCACTCGGGATTGACCGAGCAGACGTCCTGCGCCTCGCCCTCCTGGGTCATGAGGATCGCGGGGCTCTTCAGGTCCTCCACGATCTGCTGCGCCTGGCGCTCCATCTGCGCCTGGTACTCGTCGGCGCTCGCGGGCACGTAGTCGTACGGCGGCTTGACGTTGCCCTCGGGGTCCTCGGGGTCGGTGCAGCCGGCGTTCCCGGTGAAGTCGCAGCCGGAGTTCGGGTTGTCGCGGAAGTCGTACAGGTTCTCGATGTTGTACGAGGAGATCGCGACCTCGTTCTTGCCGACCGGCTCGACCGGCTCGTTCTCGGCCGGCTCGAGGCCGCCCTCGAGGGTCAGGTCGTTCGCGACCTCGATGGCGTACTTGGCGAACGAGAGGTAGACGCCGCCGGTGTTGGCCTCGGTGATGACGTCGTACGTCTTGGCCGGGGCGATCACGGTCTCCGTGGTGCCCTCGGTGGCGCGCAGGCCCAGGTCGCCCATGACGAACAGGTAGCCGTTGCCGTCGTCGAAGGTGCCTTCGGCGGTGTCGAGCGGGTGCGCGTCGCGGAAGGCGCGGGCGGCGTAGCCGTCCTGCTGCGCCGCTTCGCTGTCGCCGCGCATCGCCCAGACCTCGCCGCCGCTGGAGTACACGTCGCGACCGGCGGTCACGACCGACTCGGCGGGGACCGTGAGCTGCATGCCGAGGTGGCGGCGGAAGTACTCGGTGGAGGCCTTCGCGTCGTTCGGCGGGTCGACCTCGACGGTCTCGATCTCGGCGAGCGGGTCCAGACCGGACTCGACCACGTCGTAGACGTACGTGGAGCCGCCGCTGAACTGGATGTTGCCGTAGTAGGTGCCGACCACGGCGCGCACGATGATCTCGTCGCCCACCTTGACGTTCCAGTTCGCGCCGAGCTCGGTCTGCGCGGGCGAGCCGTTCAGGGTGCGGATCGTCGAGTACTTGTTGTTGTAGACGAAGATGCCGTCCGAGGAGAGCGGGTCGCCGTCGGTGGCGTCGGCTCGTTCCTGGATAAAAAAGCCCCGATTGCCGGAGGGGTCCAGGGTCAGCTGGGTGACCACGCCCTGCACGTACACGGTCTGACCCGCCAGGGGCGAGGTGAAGTCGGTGTCGCCGTCGGCGATCGAGCCCTGGACCTCGCCGATGTTCACGATGTCGATGTCCGCGTAGGCGGAAGAGGCGAAGACGAGACCGGAAGCGCCGACGATGACCGCGCCTGCGGCCGCCGCCGCGAGCCGGGCTCGCCGTCTGAGGGAACGCACAGGAAGGCTCCAATGCTTGTCGTACGGGACCTCGGCGCGAGGGCGCGAGGCGATGATGGGGGCGGTCTTCACTCAACCGCACCAGCGGGTCGAAAGCAAGACTTCGGAGTGAATTCCTCGTATCATCCCATGTCTCAATTCGGATACGTCCATGTCCGCCCCGCGGCGGCGGGGCGCCCGCTCAGGCGCCCCGTCAAGCGTCCCTTATGGTTCAGGCCGCGGTGAGGCGGTACAGCATCCCCTGGCCGCCCCTGCCCAGTTGCGAGGTCATCAGGTAGACCTCGCCCGACGCGTCCACGTCGATCGACCACAGCTGGCCCCGCAGCGGCGCAGTCTGGGGGAACTCGACCGGGATCACCTCGTGCCTCCAGCGGCCCTCCGGCGAGACCTCGGCCGCGATCAGTGTCCCGTCCCAGTCGGCGGCGATCACCTTCCCCTCGAACTGGGGCAGGGCCCCGCCGCGGTAGACCACCGCGCCCGCGCAGATGTTGCCCACGTCGAAGGAGTACTCAAGGGAGGGAGGGGTGAACGGCCCGGTGCACGCCTCGAACGGCGCCGTCGCGCCGTCGTCCTCGTAGCAGCGCTTTTCGACCGTGTCGTTCGGGTAGCCGAAGTTCGCACCGGGCGCGGCCAGGTTGACCTCCTGGTACTTGTCCGAGAACATCGGCTCGGGGACGAGCAGGCCGACCTCCGCGTCGTAGTGGAGGCGCCACGGGTTGCGGTGCCCCATCGTGAAGACCTCAGGTGCGCCCTCGGCGCCGTCCGCGAACGGGTTGTCCGCCGGGATGCCGTACGGCTCGGCCCCGTTCACGTCGATCCGGATCACCTTGCCGTGCAGGTCGAACGGGTCCTGGGCCTGCTGGGAGAGGCTGGGTGCGCCGAGGCCGAGGAGCAGCATCCCGTCGGCGTCGAAAGCCATGTGGCCGCCGATGTGGTCGTTGATCCCGTGGTGGCGCAGGAGCACCCGCTCGCTCGCGGGGTCGAGGCCGGACCCGTCGGCGTTGAGCCCGAACTCGGCGAGCACGCCCGTCCGGGAGCCGGACTCGGCGTCCTCGTCGACCGGGGCGGTGTAGTAGACGAAGAAGCGGCCGTTCTCGGCGAAGTCCGGGTGCGGGGCGAACCCGGAGAGGCCCAGCTCGGGGCTTTCGAAGGGGCTCTTCACGATGTCGGAGAGGTCGAGGAACGAGCCGGGCGCGAGCTGCCCGTCCTCGATCACGTAGATGAACCCGATCTGGTCGGAGAGGAGCAGCCGCCCGTCGCCGAGGTCGTGCAGGTCGCCCGGCACCTGGAGGCCGTCGGTGACGAGCTCGATGACCGGCACGGGGTCGGGTGCCGCGCTTTCTTCTGCGGTGCAAGCGGTCAGGGCCAGCATCGTCGCGGCGACGGGAATGGCGGATCGTTTCACGGACGCTCCTCTGCGGGGTTCGAGGGCGCTCCCGAGGGTTCCAACCGAGCGCCGATCCAGTGTGCCGCAAGCGAGAGGGGACGAACCGCTCGAAAAGCGGCCCGTCCCCTGTCCCGGTCCGTCCGGGTCAGCCCCAGTAGCGGGGCGTGTAGTAGTCCGGTACCTGGACGTCGCCGAAGTCCATGTCCGAGCCCATGTAGAAGCTCGTGTACTGCGGCTGGTTGTAGGTGGTCTGCTGGTTCGCCACGCCGACCCGGTACTGCGGGTCGTGCATCAGCGTGAACAGCTTGTGGTCGGTGACCTCGGTGGAGACGAAGACGCGGATCGCGCTCGAGTCCTCGGTGCGGACCAGCAGCTCCTCGCGCCAGTCGCCGAGCACGTCGGCCACCAGGCCCGGGTTGCCCTTCGTGTAGTTGTTCGTGAGCGTCCCGGCCGCGTCGAGGACGACGCCGTCCTGGAAGTCGCGCACCGTGGTGTACTCGGTGGTCGTGGTCTGGGCGCCGTGGACGAGCTGGGTCGTCAGGTCCGCGTCCCAACGGATGTTCATGTTCGTGCCCGGCGTGGCCCCCGCGATCGGCTCACCGGTCGCGGTGAACAGGCCCTCGGGGTTGCCCGCCTGGTCCGGCGGGAGCGAGGCCCAGGCCTCGAAACCCGGTACGGCCGGGTCGATGTCGCCGACCATGCCGCGCCCGGTGTCGCGGCCGGAGTAGCCGCCCCACAGGACTTCACCGGTCTCGGCGTCGCGCATCGCATAGCCGTACGGCGCCCACGCGCCGCCCTCGAAGACCGAGAAGATCTCCAGGCCTTCGCGGGCGGGGTCGAAGTCGCCCACGTGGAGCGCGTCGCCGTGGCCGAGCTTCGCGAGCGTGCCCGGGTTGTTGCCCTGCGGCGGCATCGTCGCGTACGAGGAGTACAGGAGCGAGCCGTCGTCGTCGAGCGTCGCCGCCCCGTAGACGATCTCCTGCTTGCCGTCGCCGTCCACATCGGCCGTGCTCAGCGAGTGGTCGCCCTGCGTGGTCAGAGTCCCCCACTCGGGGTCGGGGCCTTCGACCCCGTGCGGCGAACCGTTGAACGGGTTCGACATCGGGGCATGACCGGAGTCGGCCTGCCAGCGCTGGGTCAGATTCCTTCCGTCCCAGTCGATCGCGGTGATCGTGGTCCGCGTGTAGTAGCCGCGGGCGAAGATCGCCGTGGGGTGCTCGCCGTCGAGGTAGGCGACGCCCGAGAGGAACCGGTCGACGCGGTTGCCCGGCTCGATGCGGGCCATCGCGTAGTCGCCCCATTCGAGGCCGTCGTCGCCGCGCTGGACCGGGAAGTCGATGGTGTCCATCTCGAGGCCCGTGCCGCCGTTGAAGACCGTCAGGTACTCGGGCCCCGACAGGACGAACCCGGCGAAGTTCCGCAGCTGGTTCCGGGTGGACCGCGAAGGCGCATAGACGTCGATGAAGTAGTCGGCGAGCGTCTCGACATCCGTCTGCGAGAGCGGATAGGCGAAGTCGAACTGCGCGTCGGCGCCGAGGGCCGCTTCGATAGTCGCGGGCCAGTCCCCCTTCACCACCTCGGGGTGCTGGTCCCAGCCCATGAACATCTGCACGAGGTGGTCGTAGTACCCCGCGGCGGACAGGCGGTAGTCGTCCTCGTGCGTGACACCGGCGTCCACATCACGCTCAGGAAGCGTGATGAACCGCTCTTCATCCTCCACATAGGAGATCGTCTTGGTCCCCGGCGCGGTCTTGAGCATGACCTCGGAGATGCCGTCGCCGTCGAAGTCGTAGACGTCGAACTGCGTGTAGTGCGCGCCCGCCCGGATGTTCACCCCGGGCTCGATGCGCCACAGCAGCTCGCCCTCCTGGGTGTAGGCGTCAATGTAGATCGGGCCGGTGAAGCCGACCTGCGAGACGTCCTTGGAGTTCGAGGGGTCCCACTTGACGACGTACTCGTAGTCGCCGTCGCCGTCGAGGTCGCCGGGGCTGATGTCGTTGGCGCGGTAGGTGTACGCCTCGCCCGCGGGCGTGACCCCGTCGGCGGGCTTCTGCATCGGGATGTCGAGGTACCCCTCGGACCACGGCGTCACCGTGTCCGAGACGTCGATCGGCCACCCGCGCTTGACGGCGACGACCTTGTACTCGGAGTCGGCGTCGCCTCCGGCGTCGAGGAAGTTGGTGGAGTCGGTGACGGTGGCGATCTTGCGGCCGTCCCGGTAGACCTTGAAAGTGGCGCCCGTCAGACCTGAATCGTTATAACCGGTCACTTCATCGGCGAGCAGGCGCCAGCTCAGGAAGACCCCGTCGCCGGTCGCGGCCGCGACCAGGCCCCGGTCGAGCCGTTCGAGCTGGATCTCGTCGCCGTGGCCGCCGCCGTGCGACTGCGCCGAGGCGGTGACCCCGGCCCCGGCCAGCACACCGACCAGCGAAACCGCCATGACCTTGCGAAACATACTGGGAGGACTCATGAAGGGGGCTCCTCGAAAACGCACGAGGCCTGCGAAAACGCGTCGAAGTCTTGGAGGGGACGCGCTCAGACCTCAATTGAAACGATTTAACGCATCGAAGACTATCGACCTCTCCTCCCCTTGTCAAGCGCTTCCCAAACCCGCCGCCCTGTGACCGCCGGTACGCCCAACCCCCCAGATGGCGCCCGCGCAACACACTCCGGTACAGTTCTACCTCGTCCCGGTCGATTAGCTCAGCGGGAGAGCACTCGCTTCACACGCGAGGGGTCACTGGTTCGATCCCAGTATCGACCACAGGAAAGAAGCCCCGGCTGTATCAGCCGGGGCTTTTGTGTTGCTCTGGGACCGGCGGCTCGTGGACGGGCACTGGTACTGCGGTACCGCCGGTGGCGGAAAGACTCCCCTTCAGGCCCAGGGGAAGGCGTGTTTCCTCTCGTACGTTCGGGTTCGCCGGTCCAGGTGATCGGCGGCAGCGTCCCCGTTCGATTGGAGCACCCGCCCATGGCCACTTTCCTCTACCGGCTCGGCAGGGGGTCACTGCGGATGCGGTGGCTCGTCCTCGCCCTGTGGGTCTTCGCCGGTGCCGGGGTCGCGGCCGCGGCCGTTGGCCTCCAAGAGGAGACGACCTCGTCGTTCTCGCTCCCGGGCACCGAGTCGCAGGACGCGTTCGACCTCCTGGAGGAGCGCTTCCCGGAGATGAGCGCCGACGGCGCCCGCGCGCAGATCGTCTTCAAATCCGAGGACGGGCGGCCGCTCACCGAGCACGCCGCCGTGGTCGACGGCCTGGCCTCGGTCATGGAGGGCTCGCCGCAGGTCGCCTCGGTGATCAGCCCGTTCGCGACCGGGCCGGACGGACGGCCGACGGGCATGCTCTCGGCCGAGGACCCGACGATCGGCGTCCTCCAGATCGGCTACACCGAATCGGAGAAGGTCCTCGACGACGGGACGAGGGCCTTCCTGGAGGACGCGGTGGCCGACGCCAGAGGTCAGGGGCTCCAGATCGAGGTCGGCGGTGAGGTCCTCAAGTCGTCCGGGGCCTCCGGCGCCGCCGAGGCCATCGGCATCGGCGTCGCGCTCCTCGTGCTGGTGTTCACCTTCGGGTCGCTGCTCAGCGCCGGCCTGCCGATCCTGACGGCCGTCCTGGGCATCGGGCTGACCACCTTCGGCATCCTGGCCGCCACCGCGTTCCTGGACGTCAACGAGTCCACCGGCATGCTCGCGGTCATGATCGGGCTGGCGGTGGGCATCGACTACGCGCTGTTCATCCTCTCCCGCTACCGGTCCGAGCTGGCCGAGGACGGGAGGGTCGAGGACGGGCGCGCCCGTGCCGAAGCGATGGGCCGCGCCGTCGGCACCGCCGGTTCCGCGGTGGTGTTCGCCGGGCTCACCGTGATCATCGCGCTGCTGGGCCTGTCGGTGGTGAACGTGCCGTTCCTGACGCAGATGGCCACGGCCGCAGCGATCACCGTAGGCCTCGCGGTGGTCATCGCGCTCACGCTGCTGCCTGCTCTGGTCGGCATCCTCGGCAAACGGGCCTTCACGTCGCGCCAGCGCCGCCGGATCGCCGCGGGCGTCCGCAAAGCCGGGCCGGGCGGCGGCAGGCGCTGGGCCGGGTTCGTCACCCGCCGCCCGGGCCTGGTGTGGCTCGTCGGCGCCGTGGGGCTCGGCGCGCTCGCGATCCCACTGGCCGACCTCGAACTGAGCATGGCGAGAGAGCCTTCGTCCGACACGACGCAGGGCCGCGCGGCGCTGCTCGTCGGCGAAGGCTTCGGCGAGGGGTACAACGGCCAGCTCATCCTCGTCGGCGATCTCGCCGAGGACGCCGATCCGGCGGCCGTCGGCCAGGGCGTCACCGCGGAGCTGGACGCGCTCGACGGCGTCGCGTCGGTCGGCCGGGCCGTCCCCAACGAAGCGGGCGACACGCTCCTGTTCACCGTCGTCCCCGAGACGGGGCCCGGCGACGCGGCCACGACCGAACTCGTGCACGACATCCGCGAGCTCCTCGCCGACGACGCGAGCGACTGGTCGGTAACCGGCACGACCGCGCTGAACATCGACATCTCCGACAAGCTCGCCGATTCGCTGCTGCCGTACATGCTGCTGGTGACGGTGCTCGCGACGCTGATCCTGCTGCTGGTGTTCCGCTCGGTCCTCGTGCCGGTGATGGCGACCCTCGGGTTCGTCCTCAGCGTCTGCGCGGCCCTCGGCGCGCTGGTGGCGGTGTTCCAGTGGGGCTGGGGCGCAGGGATGTTCGGTATCGAGTCGCCGGGCCCGATCATGTCGATGATGCCGATCCTGATGATCGGCCTCGTGTTCGGCCTCGCGATGGACTACCAGATCTTCCTGGTGACCCGCGTCCGCGAGGCCTATGTGCACGGCGCCGACCCGAAGCAGGCCATCGTGGACGGATACGGGCACTCCTCGCGGGTCGTGGTCGCCGCCGCGCTCATCATGATCAGCGTCTTCGCGGCGTTCATCTTCAGCGGCGAGGCGTTCATCGCCTCGATGGGCTTCGGCCTCGCCTCGGCCGTCGTCTTCGACGCGCTCGTCGTGCGCATGGCGATCATCCCCGCGATCATGGCCGTCACCGGCCGCGGCTCGTGGTGGATGCCGAAGTGGCTCGATGCGCTCCTGCCGAATGTCGACGTCGAAGGCGGGAACCTCCGGCAGCGCCCGGCCGAGGATGCCGCGAAGGACGATGCCGAACTGGTCGACACTGCCAAGTGAGCCGAAGACAATGGAGCCCATGAACCAGCCACTCGCGGCGGACCGGGCACAGGGCCCGGGGGGGGGGGGGGCGGGGGGGGGGGGGACCCCGTCGGCGCCCCCCCCTCTTCCCCGCGTTTCCCGCGGGCAGAAGCGGGCGG
>NZ_JBVJHZ010000058.1:0-26126 GCF_055586545.1 Glycomyces sp. NPDC050141
AAAACAACCCCCCCCCCCCCCCCTCCCGCCCCCCCCCCCCCCCCCCCTCCGCCCCCCCCCCCCCCCCCCCCCCCCCCCCCCCCCCCCCCCCCCCCCCCCCCGGGCCGGCCTTCTCGGCGGTGACGCTCACTTGCCGGCGTCCTTGAGGGCCTGGGTGTATTCGTCCTTGACCTGCGTGCCGCCCTGCGACATGTAGTTGGAGACGAAGGATTCGAGGTCGTCGACGCTCTCGCGGCCGGTGATGACGCCGTTCTCGAAGTCGGTCCACAGCTGCTTCAGCTGGGCGCCCTTGGTGATGAACGTCTGCGAGGCGGCTTCGAGGCCTTCGAGCGGCCGCACGATCGAGTTCTGCGCCATGGACTCCATGACGGCGACGAACGAGTCGGCCCAGGCCGCCTGGTTCGGGTGGATGCGGTACGAGTTGTCGCCGGAGGAGACGCCCACGTACTGCACGCCGAGCTCGGTGATGTTGTCCATGTTGGTGACCGGCATGCCGAACTCGTCGAAGTCGAAGTGGCGTCCCTGCTGGCCGGAGCCGATGAACAGCGCCTCCTCGGAGCCGAACGGGGCCGAGAAGTAGTCGAGGACGTTGAGGATCTCGGTGAGGCGGTCCTCGTCCTCTGCGGCCTTGGCGGACACGCACGTCGACCTGCCGTAGGGGATGTTGCGGACGACGACCTGGGCGGAGCCGTCGAAGCCGGGCATGTCGAAGAAGTCGTACTTCGCGCCCGGCAGGTCGGCCTCCCACTGGGACAGGCCGGTGGCGCTGATCGCCCCGCCGACCGGGTCGTAGCGCAGGGCCGCGCCGGAGACGATGTCGGTGGGCGTGGGGGACATGGAGACCGGGTCGAAGATCCCCTCGGCCCAGGCGCGGGCGAGCCATTCCAGCATCGCCTTGTAGTTCGCGGTCTGGGTGATGTGGACGAGGTCGCCGTTGCCGTCGAGCTGCCATTCGGGGCCGGTCTTGAACAGCCGCTGGAACATCGAAGCGGTGCCGGGGTGGGCGTCGTACTTGTTGAGCCCGTAGACCTTCTGCCCGCCAGGGCCCGAACCGAGCGCCGAGACCTCCTTGAGCATGGTGAACAGCTCGTCGGCGTCCTTGGGGGCGCGGCCGATCGAGGTCTGGTCGACCAGGTCGGTGCGCATGGTGGGCAGGTTGGTGAGGGCCCAGACGATCGAGGGGATCTGGTAGATGCGGCCGTCCTTGAGGCTGGCCTGCCAGATCTCCTCTTTGCGGGCGGCGAGGTTCGGCCACTTGAGGATGTTGTCGCCCGAGAACACCTCGGAGAGGTCGGCGAACGCGCCGTCCCGGATGCCCTGCAGGTTCACGGCCGACTGGTCGTTGACGAACACCAGGTCGGGGACCTCGCCGGAGGCGAGCATCGTCGCGAACTTCTGGTCGAAGACCGGCTGCGGCACGAACTGCGGCTCGAAGCTCACGCCCAGGCGCTCGTTCAGCTCCTGCCAGTACGGGTTCTCGTCCAGGGGCTTCGACGGGTCGCCCCAGGTGAGCTGGAAGCTCGTGACCTTGCCGCCGGAGCCGGGCTCGCGCTCCACCGACTTGAAGTACTCCTTGGGGTACTCCGTGTAGACGTTCTCCATGCCTTCGGTCTCGGTCGAGTAGAAGGGCTGGACGTCGAGGTCGGGGGCGGGCTGGAAGGTCGGGAGCTCGTAGTCGCCGCCTGCCGCGCCGCCCGTGTTCTCGGAGCATCCGGCGGCGGTGGCGCCGACCGCGGCTGCCGCACCGGCGGCGCCGACGGCACCGAGGAACTTGCGGCGGTTGAATTCGACCATGAGGGGCCTCCTTAAATCAACGTTGATACAGGGGTGAGGGATGTGGCTGTTGTGAAGGTTATGGCGGCGGCCGGTGAAGGGGCCTGCCGGGTCTTGCTCCAGGTCGCCGGGGAGATAACGGTATCACTAGGCATGGAAACTGGTCAATGCTTCGTGTCGTGGAATCTCGGTTCCCGGTGAGTTGTGTTTACTTGTGGCGCAACGTATTCGCAGGATGATGCGAATTTGTTGCGTTCTGGATGTGGCCTTGATGCGGTGGATACCGGTGGGGAAACGAGTGGATAACGGTTTCTATCAGGCCTGCCTTTCGAGGGTCGAGGGGTCCACGCGGTGGAGGAGCGGTTCGCCCGCGCAGTACCGTTCGGCGTCCTCGACCATGAACAGCCCCATGCGGGACAGCTCGTTGCCGTGCGAACCGGCCACGTGCGGGGTGAGGAAGACGTTCGGGAGGTCGAAGAGCGGGGAGTGCGCGGGGAGCGGCTCGGGGTGGGTCACGTCGATGACCGCGGCGAGCCGGCCGCTGAGCACTTCGGCGGTGAGCGCGTCGGTGTCGACGAGGCGGCCGCGCGCGGTGTTGACCACGACCGTGCCGTCCCGCATGAGCGCCAGGCGCTCGGCGTTGATGAGGTGCTCGGTCTCGGGGAGGTCGGGGGCGTGGACGCTGACGACGTCGGCGCGGGCCACGAGGTCGTCGAGGTCCGCGAGCTCGGCGCCGAGCTCGCGGACCTCGGCCTCGTCCACGTACGGGTCGGCGAGGAGCACGGTGAAGTCGAAGGGCCGCAGCAGTTCCGCGACGCGCCGCCCGATCTTGGAGGCGCCGACGAGGCCGATGGTGCGGCCGAAGTTGCCGACCTCGGGGTGGACGTAGCCGAGCGCGAAGGTGCGCTCCTTGCGGAAGTCCTCGCGGAGCTGGAAGATCCCCTTGCCCGCCAGGAGGATCGACGCGAGCGTGTACTCGGCCACGGGCAGCGCGTTCGCGCCCGAGGAGCTGGAGACGACCAGGCCCCTCTCCCAGCCGGTCCTGCCGATGATCCATTTGACGGTGCCCGCGGCGTGCAGAACCGCCTTGAGGTGCGGCGCCCCGGCGAGTGTCTCGTCGTCCAGCAGCGGTGCGCCCCACGAGGAGACGATCACTTCGGCCTCGGCCAGCGCCGCCTTCGCAGCGGGCTCGGTGAAGTCCCGGGCGATGAACTCGGGGTCGAAGTCGAGCACGGCCGACAGGCGCCGCATCAGCGGCTCGGGGAAGAGCTGGTGGAGGAACGCGGGGTCCATGGCCAGGAGGGCGCGGGGTCGGTCTGCCACTCGGGGGTCCTTCGGGGTCGCCGGATAGATATCGGTTTCTAAGTTAGATCTCGGATCACGGTTTGTCGAGACCTCTGCATCGACCAATCTCCATCGGTCAGGGTGGTCGATCCGGAAGATCGCTGTGATCTTCCTGGTAGACAAGGTTATAGAACGAGATAACGATTCGGTAACCGGTCGGGAGTTGGGTTGACGGTGTGGCCAGAGATGGGGGATAACGTTATCTATCTGAGCCTTGATTCTCGCTCCCGCAGCCGCTAGGGTCCGCATAGACGGATTCCCATATCCAGCTGCCCCGCCCCCTGAGAAAGGACGCCTGCAATGACGCAAGTCGGGCAACGAAAGCGGCCGCGCCTCACCGCGCTCACCGCCGCGCTGGCCGCGGGGATAGCGGCGGTCGCCGCGGTCCCCCAAGCGGCGCAGGCCGAAACGTCCTACGACGACCTGCTGACCGCGAACGTAGTCACCATCAACGAGACGGTCTCCGACGCCGGCTTCGTCCACCCCGGGGTGGGCCTCACTGCCGACGACCTCCGCAACGCCCAGGAGATGGTCCGATCCGGCCAGGAGCCCTGGGCCTCCTACTTCGACGCGATGACGCAGGTCCGGCCCTGGGCCGCACCGGGATACACCGTCGACAACATGGTGCGCGGCAAGCCGGACGTCCCCGTCACGAACACGTTTACTCAGGGCGGCATGCGCAACCGCCTCACCCGCGACTCCTTCGGCGTGCTCACGCAGGCGCTCCTGTGGACGATGACCGGTGACGAGGTGTACCGCAAGGGCGCGATCATGGGTCTGCGTACCTGGTCCAACATGGACCCGAACGGGTACGTCTACTTCCCCGACGCGCACATCCACACCGGCAAGCCGCTCTCGCAGTTCCTCATGGCCGCCGAGATCATCCGAGCCACCGACCCGCTCGCCGACGACACCCCCGGCACGCAGGACGGCTACAGCGTCGAATGGACCGCCGCTGACGATGAGAAGCTGCTCGGGAACTTCGCGAACCCGATCGTCGACGTCTTCAACTTCTCCAACGAGAAGTGGATGAACCAGCACAACTTCGGGCTGTACGGCCGCATCGCCACCGCGATCTACGCCGACGACGCCGCCGGTTACGCCGAGGGCGTCGAGTGGTTCACCGTCAACTCGACCTTCGACAACTACATCAACGGCTCCCTCGCCGAGCAGATCCAGGTCATCGCCGCCGACGACCCGCTCAACCCCTACGGCGAGGAGTTCACGCAGCTGCGCGAGATGGGCCGCGACCAGGCCCACGCCGAGTGCAACATCGACAACTTCGCCGCGCTCGCGCGCTTCCTCGACGTGCAGGGCACCAAGATCGACCCCGTCGCCGGTACTGTCTCGACGGCGGACGACGCCGTGACCGCCTACGGGTTCCTCGGCAACCGGCTCCTCGCGGGCGCGGATGTCTTCGCGGGCTTCATGATGGGTGAGCGCACGCCCTGGGTCGACGAGCGCGAGACCGGCGGGACCATCTCCCAGGCCTACCGCGGCCGGATCTTCAACGCCCTCTCCGAGCTGTACTACCAGTACACGTACAAGGAAGGCGTCGACGTCGAAGCCGAGGCCCCGAACCTCGCACTGCTCCACGAGCGCATGGACGGGCCGTTCTACAACTACGGCACCGGCGTCCAGAACTTCTGGGCCCCAGGCGACAAGAGCATCGAGTACTGGGTCGCGTTCCCGTCCGAGGTGGCCGGGACCGAGCCGACCACTGTGGAGGACACGGCGCTTACCTTCGGACGCTATGCGATCCCGCTCGACGACGGCACCGAGATCATCACTGAAGGCGAGCAGACGTTCGCGCGGGCGACCGCTGACGAGGACGGCACCACCAGCGTCGTCTCCCGCATCATGTTCCCCAGCAGCAGCCGTATGGGCGTGCTCGTGCGCACCGACGGCCCGGCCCTCCTCGAGGTCCTGGACAAGGAGGAGGCCGACGCCCGCAACGAGGACGAGACCGACCCCAAGACCATGGCCCGCATCGAACTGCCTGACACGCAAGGCGAATGGCGGTACGTCACCTACCCGGCGGGCGGCCTCAACACCCACTTCTACCGGGTGAGCGGCGACGGCGCGCACGTCGACCTCGACGCCCTCATGTTCAACGCCCAGACCCAGCTGACCCCGCCCGCGTTCGAGCAGACCCGCGACCGCTTCTACTTGTGGCCGGGCGTGACCTCTACCTTCGAACTCGGCGCGACCGACGCCGGCGGCGCCCCCGCCTACACCGCCGCCGACCTCCCGCCCGGCGCCCAACTCGATGCCGTCACAGGCACCGTCACCTGGAAACCGACCCGGCACGACCAGGGCGCCAACGAGATCCAGATCGTCGCCGACGACGGCCAGGCCGTCGCCGCCCGCACGTTCGACCTCTACGTCGCCAAGAACAAGCCCAAGATGATCGACGCCGCCGTCGCCGACGGGACCGAGGAGGGCGCGGTCTACACCACCGCCACCCGCGAGCCCTACGACGCCGCGCTCGCCGCCGCGAAGCAGGCCGCCTGGGAAGGCACCGACGCCGAGTTCCGCACCGCGTTCGAGGCCCTGGTCGACGCGATCGAAGCGCTCGAACTGCTCAATCCGCACCTCGCGGACGGCTCGCTCGACTACACCGATGCGGTGGTCCCCGTGGGCATCAGCACGGGAGCGGTCGACGCGCTCGCCGACGGCGACAGCACCAGCAGCAACGGCGACCTGCGCGTCGCCTCGTTCACGCTCGACTTCGGCACGCAGTACCGGGTCGCGGCCGACGAGTTCGGCTTCCAGGCCCGCTACTCGTTCCCGATGCGCTCGCAGGGCACGAACGTGTACGGCTCCAACGACGGCACGACCTGGACGCTCCTCACCGAGCGCGAGACCGCCGAGACCAACGACATGGAGACCATCCCGGTCGTCGCCGAGCAGCGCGGCAAGGAGTTCCGCTACCTGAAGATCCAGGTCGACACTCCCGGCATCCCGATCGACCCGGCCTACCCGGGCCTGTGGTCCATCGGCGAGTTCCGCGTCTTCGGCGAACGCTCCGAGGTCCCCGGTGACATCACCGGTGTCTCGGTCGCGTCCGCCGATGCGTTGGCGGGCAAGGTGACCGCCGGTGACGCCGTCACCGTGAGCTTCACCAGCGCCAAGCCGATCAGCGACGTCGCCGTGAGCGTCGGCGGGCAGGAGCTCGCCGCCACCAGCGCGGACTCGCTCTCGTGGACGGCCACCGGCACCCTCGCCGACCTCACCGGCGGCGGCGTCCTCGACGTCGCCATCGACCACACCACAGAGGACGGATCAGCCGCCGCGACCATCCACGGCAGCACTGACGGCACGTTCCTCTACGGCTCCGACGAACGCGACCTCGTCGACCTCGCCGCCGCCACCGTGGTCAAACTCGACGGCACCGCCGACACCGCCAAAGCCGCGCACTCAGCGCTGATGCTCGACGGCAACCCCGCGACGTTCAGCGACGTGGCCGCCGTCGACGGCCGGTTCTACCTGGTCTGGGACTTCGGCGCAGGCGCCCAGGTCACGGCCGACCGCTTCGACTTCCTTGCCCGCCAGGACAACAACGGCCTGGTCCGCATGGACGACCTCGTCCTGCAAGGCTCGAACGACCTCCAGGACTGGACCACCCTCACCGACCCGTCCTTCAAGACGCTCTCGTGGCAGAACCTCCCGTCCACCGACGACGGCGGCTACCGCTACCTGCGCATCTCGAACGGCGCCCTCATCGACATCGCCGAGCTCCGCCTCTACGGCACCCTCGGCTAACCGCACCGCCTCATGAAGACGGGCGGCCGGACCAGCAGGTCCGGCCGCCCGTTTCTGGTTACGATCAGGCGGTGAGCAGTGTCCTCGGCGCGGTCCTCGGACTGGCGACCCTCGCCGTCCTCGTCAAGCTCTACGCCGATGCCAGGCGAAGGGCTCAGCGCAGCCTCTTGGCGCACGCCCTCATGGCGTCCGGCGGTGCCCTCGTCGCCATCGGCGCCGTACTCGTGGCCGTCCGCCCCTGGGACACCGCTGACGCGGCCGCCGCTGCCGCTGTACTCGGCGGCCCCGCGCTCTACCTGGTCGGCGACCTCGTCCTCACCCGCGCCGCAACGGGCCGGACCGCCCCCTCGCGGATCGTCGCGCTCGCGGGCCTCGCACTGGTCGCCCTCATCGCGTTCGCGCTGCCTGCGGTCGTGCTTGCGGCACTAGCGCTTGCGGTGCTCGTGCTGCTGCTGCTCGGGGCGTCGGGCTGGTTCCGGCTGCCCTCGATGAACGTCAACGATTAGTGTTCAGCCGCATCGCCGGTTCGTCGGAGATCGTGAAGCCCAGCTCCTCGTAGAGCCCCCGGCCCTTGTCGGAGGCGAGGAGTTCGAGCACGTTGACGCTCTGGTCGGCGAACCAGTCGAGGAGCGCGGTCGTGCAGGCCCGGCTGTAGCCGCGCTTGCGCCACGCTTCGTCGGTGACGACGTTGAAGATCCATCCGTACCGCCCCGAAGGGTTGACCGGGTTCGGCAGCCGCTCGCTGATCACCCCCGTCGCGCAAGCCGCGAGCCGCCCCGAACCGTCCGGGGCCTCGACGACGGTGACGGCCATGCTCGGCTTCGGCTCGTCGAGGCGGCGGTGCAGGATCGCGGCGGTCTCGGCCTTCCAACCGGTGTCGCCCATGTCGAACCAGGGCGCGAGCATCACTTCGCGGAGCCGGATGATCTCGTCGATGTCGCCGAGGTCGGCGTGGCGTGCGTTGGTCATGCCGGGAGCTTACGGGCGCGCTCCCGGGTTCGCCTACCCGTTTCGCGGGTACCGTTGGCGCGCAGAACGTGCCATGATGTGGTCTATGTCCCACCGCCCCAAGGACCTCAGTCCCGAGCAGCTCCGCTTCCGGCCGCAGGGGCCGGTGCGCTGGCTGTCCCCGCGCACCCTCATCGACACGAGCATGCGGTTCGGGCTCGCGCGCGTCTTCGGCGGGTACGTGGACAAGCGCGAGATCATCGGCGGCCGCCCGCAGGGCGTGTACAACCACGCCGACACCGACGAGCTGTGGATCGACTACGTGGCCGACGTGGGGGACGGCTTCAATGCCACCTACTCGGTCGCGTACCTGCTCGCGCAGGACCACGTCGAGGTCGGCGGGGAGAAGCTGCCGCGCGGTTCGGTGCTCGTCATGGGCGGCGACGAGGTGTACCCGGCGGGGGACTGGCTCGAGTACGAGCAGCGGATGAAGGGCCCGTACGAGGCGGCGAACCCGGGGCATCCGGTTTCGCTGTACGCGATCCCGGGGAACCACGACTGGTTCGACGGCCTGACCGCGTTCGCCCGGCAGTTCACCGAGGGCCGCTCGGTGGGCGGGTACAAGACCATGCAGAAGCGGTCGTATTTCGCGCTGGAGCTGCCGCACCGGTGGTGGCTGTTCGCGGTGGACGCGCAGTTCGACACGCATCTGGACCAGACGCAGATCGAGTACTTCAAGCACGCGGCGGCGCGGATGCGCGAGGGCGACCAGGTGATCCTGTGCGTGCCGCAGCCGTCGTGGCTGTGGACCGAGGACGATCCGCGCTCGTTCGACCGGATCGACCACTTCATCCGGGACGTGGTGGTGCCGCGCGGCGCGCGCGTGCCGCTCGTCCTCACCGGGGACCGGCACCATTACGCGCACTACGAGGAGGTCGACGGGTCGCGGCACCTGGTGACGGCCGGGGGCGGCGGGGCGTACCTGTCGCCGACGCACACGCTGCCGGAGGAGTTGACGGCGCCGCGCAAGTCGGTGCCCGAACCCGATGCGCGCGAACGGGACTACCGGCTCGCGAAGGAGTACCCGTCGAAGGCGAAGTCGATGGGGTACGCGTTCGGGATCTTCGCGCGGCTGCCTTGGCTGAACAAGGGGTTCGTCGCTCTGATGGCCGTCGTGGGCCTGATCGCTACAGTGTCAATTCTGGAGGGTACCGGCACGTTCGTGGCCGTCACTGCGGTGCTTCTCGGCGCTGGCGTCGGCTTTGCGCATCCCGGGCAGGGGAGCCGGACCTCGCGGCATTACATGCTCGGCGGCCTGCACGGCCTCGTGCAGGTGTCGCTGTGGTGGGGCGGGGCGCAGGTCATCAAGATGTTCGACGACGTGAGCCTGTGGACGTACCTGGCGTACCTGCCTGTCGCCGGGCTCGTCGGGACCTGGCTCGTCGGCCTGTACCTGGTCGTCGCGAACCGCTTGGGCGTCAACGCGAACGAGCTGTTCGCGGGCATGAGCGTGATCGACCAGAAGTGCTTCCTGCGGATCAAGGTCGGCGCGGACGGCGTCACTGTGTACCCGATCGGCCTCGACCGGGTCGGGCGCCGCTGGGTCGCCGATCCCGATGGCGCGGCGAAGGACTCGTGGATCAAGCCGGTGGACCCGCTCAAACCGCGCCTGATCGAGCCGGGCTTCTCGGCCCTGCACCCGGGGCCGAGCCGCTCCGAGCTGCCGCCGCAGAACCCCATGCGCCGCTTGGTCGCCCAGGCCGGGGAGTGGTTCAGCAGCCGCTAATCGCGATTACTGCGCTTCCTTAAACCCGGCGGGTTCCGGCGGCGTCTCCAGCGTCGCGTCCGGGCCGTGCCCGCCGCGGCCCATGAGCCGGTGCAGGGCCGGGCTGAAGACCGCGAGGACGACGGCGGTGAGGATCGCGATCCCGGCGAGGATGTAGAAGAACGCGGCCTCGCCCACACGCGGGACGAGGAACGCGAACGCCTGGCCGCCGAGCGGCGTGCCCACGGCCGGGCCGAGGAACCACACGCCCATCATCTGGCCCTTGAGGTTCGGCGGCGCGAGCTGCGTCGTCACGCTCAAGCCCACGGGCGAGACGCACAGCTCACCGAAGGTCAGCAGGAGATACACCCAGGCCATCCAGCCGAGCCCGACGAGCACGCCGTTGTCGGACTGCCCTTGGAGCCAGCCGAGGAACACGTACGAGAAGCCCACGAGGAACACGCCGATCGCGAACTTGTAGGCGGTGCCGAACCGGGTCCCGGCCTTGAGCCAGATGACGCCGAAGATCGGCGAGAAGATCAGGATGAAGATCGAGTTGAAGTTCTGCACCCCGCCCGCGGGCAGGTGGAAGCCCCACGAGTCGAGGTTCACCGAGTTGCTGGCGAACGCGGTGAGCACCGAGCCCATCTGGAGGTACAGCATCCAGAACACGACCGAGGCGATGAACAGCCCCACGTAGGCGCGCAGCCCGGCCTTCTGGGCGGGCGTGATGTCCTTGGCCTCGCCGAAGATGTACACGAAGTACCAGACGGCGGCCGCGATCGACAGGCCCGTCACGACGGTGGGCACCGTGGAGAGGGTGAGCGTCCCGGTCCAGGCCCAGATCGCGATCGCGATGGCGGCGATGACGAGCGAGACGACGAGGATCTTCGTGGTCTTCTTCTTCTCGGCCTCGCTGAGCGGGCGGGCCGGGCCGATCCCGGCGTGGGTCAGGCGCGGCCAGCCGCGCACGTACCAGAGGAGGCCGAAGGCCATACCGACGGCGGCGGCGCCGAAGCCGAGGTGCCAGCGGTCGTCCCCGGCCAGGTACGGGGTGATGAGGATGCCGAGGAACGCGCCGAGGTTGATGCCCATGTAGAACACGGAGAACCCGGCGTCGCGGCGGGCGTCGGTGTCGTCGTCGTAGAGCTTGCCGACCATCACGGAGATGTTCGGCTTCAGCAGGCCCGAGCCGGCCACGACCAGGAACAGGCCGAAGAACACCGTCGCGGGGTTCGCGACGGGGATGGCCATGGAGATGTGCCCGGCCATGATGATGATGCCGCCGATGAGGACGCCGCGCCGCGGGCCGAGGATGCGGTCGGCCAGCCACCCGCCGGGCAGCGCCGTCAGGTACACGAGCCCCGAGTACAGCGAGGCGATCGGGACGGCGACGGTGTCATCGAGCCCGAGGCCGTTCTCCGCGATGGAGGCGGTGAGGAAGGTGAGCAGGATGCCCTGCAGGCCGTAGAAGCTGAACCGCTCCCACATCTCGGTCCCGAAGAGGACGGCGAGGCCGCGGGGATGCCCGAAGAAGGTCTTCTCGCGGCCGACGGGACGCATCTCGCGGTGGGACATCGGCGCTCCCAAGGTGCTCGGCGATCCGGCGCGACGTGCGCCGATACCTGCGTACGGTAGTGGCTCGCGCGCGGCCGGGCAGGCGAACGCGCGAACGTGTCATCCCCGAACGGATGCGTTGCAGTCGTTTGTCTGATATGCGCGTTTCATTGGTTTACGATCCGGCCTATGAGCGACGATCCTTACTGGAATGCCGGGCAGCCGGGCGAGCCGTCGGGCCGCTTCTCGGGCGGCGACCCCCTCGTGACCGACACGTTCGAGGGCTGGTGGCACGCGTCCATGGACGTCGTCCAGCGCTCCTGGCGCACGGTCGGGCTCATCCTCCTCATCGGCGTCGTCCTGCCCCGCTGGATTCTCGGCGCCTACAACAACACCGTCCGCACCCCCGACATCGACATCACCCAGACCGACTGGGGCACCGTCGTCCGCGAGGTCAACCCGAGCGCCGCCGTCGGCATCATCGGCGCGATCCTCACCCTCGCCGTCCTCTACGTCTCCGGCTCCGCCGCGCTCGCCGGGGTCCGCACGGCCGCCGCCGAAGCCGCGGGCGGGTTCCTCGCCCTCGGCGAGGCCTTCTCCTTCGGCTTCCGGCGCGGCGGCAAGTTCTTCCTGTGGCTCCTGCTCGCCGGGGTCACCGTCGCCGCCGGCCTCGTCCTGTGCGTCCTGCCCGGCCTGTGGGCGATCTTCGCGCTCAGCCTCATGGCCCCCGCCGCCGTCTTCGAATCCCGCCGCAGCCCCTACGCCCGCTCCATCCAGCTCACGCACTCCGCGTTCTGGGCCGCCCTGGGCCGCATCATCATCGTGGTCCTCGTCGCCTTCGCCGCGAACCTCATCATCGGGCTCGTCGGCCTCCTCCTCGCCGGGGTCTGGCACGCCGTCTTCGCGCCCTGGCTCGCCGCGGTCTTCACGATCCTCACCGAAGCGGTCATGGCCCTGCTCCTGCTCGTGCCCATGATCTGGATTCTCGCCGCGTCCCTGTGCACGTACGCCTGGCTGCGCGGCCGCGCCGAATCGGTCTCCGCCACCTCGCTCTCGGCCGAGGCCGCGGGCGTCGCCGTCGACCCGGTCGACCCAGGCGAGCCCGGACATCCCATGCCGAACCAGTAGCGGCAAGCGAAGAGGCCCGGGCTCCAGCCCGGGCCTCTTTACCTTTCACCACGTGTTCCACGCCCCGGATTGGCACTCTCAAGGCGAGAGTGCTATACCTGGAGCTGGCACTCGCAGCTGGCGAGTGCTAATAAAGCGTTGAGGTGGTCGGGCTCGTGACAGGGCCCGCCGTCGCGGGTTTGCCGCCTCACCGTCGACCACGAACGTTCTCCGAAAGGAAGCCATCGACCATGGCGAAGATGATCGCATTCGACGAGGAGGCTCGCCGCGGGCTCGAACGAGGCATGAACACCCTCGCCGAAGCCGTCAAGGTGACCCTCGGCCCGAAGGGCCGCAACGTGGTGCTCGACAAGAAGTGGGGCGCCCCGACGATCACCAACGACGGTGTCTCCGTCGCCAAGGAGATCGAGCTCGAAGACCCGTACGAGCGCATCGGCGCCGAACTGGTCAAGGAAGTCGCCAAGAAGACCGACGACGTGGCCGGTGACGGCACCACGACCGCCACGGTCCTGGCCCAGGCCCTCGTCAAGGAAGGCCTCCGCGCGGTCGCCGCCGGCGCCAACCCGATCGCCATCAAGAAGGGCATCGAGAAGGCCGTCGCCGCCGTCGTCGAGCACCTCCAGTCCACCTCCACCGAGGTCGAGACCGAGGAGCAGATCGCCTCCACCGCTTCGATCTCCGCCGGTGACGTCACCGTCGGCGCCATCATCGCCGAGGCGATGGAGAAGGTCGGCAAGGAAGGCGTCATCACCGTCGAGGAGTCGAACACCTTCGGCCTCGACCTCGAGCTCACCGAGGGCATGCGCTTCGACAAGGGCTACCTGTCCGGTTACTTCGTGACCGACCAGGACCGCATGGAGGCCGTGCTCGAGGAGCCGTACATCCTCGTCGCGAACCAGAAGATCTCCGCGGTCAAGGACCTCCTCCCGACCCTGGAGAAGGTCACCCAGACCGGCAAGCCGCTCCTGATCATCGCCGAGGACGTGGACGGCGAAGCCCTCCCGACCCTCGTGGTGAACAAGATCCGCGGCATCTTCAAGTCGGCCGCCGTCAAGGCCCCCGGCTTCGGCGACCGCCGCAAGGCCATGCTCGGCGACATCGCGATCCTCACCGGCGGCCAGGTCATCTCCGAGGAGATCGGCCTCAAGCTCGAGAACACCGACATCTCCCTGCTGGGCCAGGCCCGCAAGGTCGTCATCACCAAGGACGACACCATCATCGTCGACGGTGGCGGCGAAGAGGAAGCGATCCAGGGCCGGATCAACCAGATCCGCGCCGAGATCGACAACTCCGACTCCGACTACGACCGCGAGAAGCTGCAGGAGCGCCTCGCGCGCCTCGCCGGCGGCGTCGCCGTGATCAAGGTCGGCGCGGCCACCGAGGTCGAGCTCAAGGAGCGCAAGCACCGCGTCGAAGACGCCGTGCGCAACGCCAAGGCCGCCGTTGAAGAGGGCATCCTCGCCGGTGGCGGCACCGCGCTGGCCCAGGCCGGCGCGATCGCCTTCGACAAGATCGACGCCGAGGGCGACGAGGCGACCGGTGTGGAGATCGTGCGCCGCTCGCTCGGTGCGCCGCTGCGCGCCATCGCCGAGAACGCCGGCCTCGAAGGCGGCGTCGTGGTGGAGAAGGTCCGCAACCTGCCCACCGGCCACGGCCTGAACGCCGCGACCGGCGAGTACGTGGACATGCTCGCCGCGGGCATTCCCGACCCGACCAAGGTCACCCGCTCGGCGCTGCAGAACGCCGCGTCGATCGCCGCGCTGTTCCTGACCACCGAGGCCGTCGTGGCCGACGCCCCCGAGAAGGAAGGCGCCGGCGGCGCCCCCGACATGGGCGGCATGGGCGGCATGATGTAAGCAGCCCTTCAGGGTTGCTTGCTCAGGCCTACTGAGTACTGCGAGGGAGGACCGCTCACTGTATTGTGAGTGGTTCTCCCTTTCTCTGTACTGGCCTTCAGTGCAGACGGCGTAGTCCGCTGCGCAAGCGCGGCATACCGCCCCCTCCAAGGACGGTATGCCGCGTCCGCGAACCCCAAGCGCGCCAGCGATTTCCGGCCCTTCACAGACGGTCCCGGCCGGGTTACCCTGAGGCCGTGCCCCCCGCGCCCAGCTCCGAGCACCGCCTCGCGGCCGCCGTCTTCTTCGCGGCCGCCCTCCTCGGCCTGGGCGCCTCCGCGTTCCTCGCCGGGATCACCGCCGAGAGCCGCGCCCCCGAACCCGGCGACGCCGAACCGCCCGCCGCCGCGCCCCCCGCCTACCGCGACACCGGCCCCGCCCTCCTCGTCTGCCCCGCCGACGCCGAGAACTTCACCACGCACAACGAGAACGTCAACTACAACGACCGCATCGCCAACGAGCGCCTGTACGAGGACTGCCTCGCCGGAGGCCACCGCGACCTCGCCGCCGCGATCAGCGCCGTGGCCGAACCCGACACCCGCATCCTCGTCCTCCCCGGCGCCTACACGACCGGGGAGACCGTGTCCGCCGACGGCCTCACCGGGCTCCAGATCGAAGGGCTCGGCGACACCCCCGACGACGTGCTCCTCACCGCGGAGTTCAACGCCGACACCGTGTTCCAGGCCCGAGGCGCCGACGGCCTCCACCTCAGCGGCATCGCCTTCGCCCAGGCCCGCGAGACCGCCCTCCTGCTCGCCGACACCACCGGCGCCGCCCTCGACGGCGTGGCCGCGACCCAGAGCGGCGACTACGGCATCCGCATCACCGACGCCTCCGCCGTCGCGCTCACCGGCTGCCGCGCCGACGCCGCCGACACCGCCGGGATCGCCCTCCACAACGTCGACGGCCTCGTCAGCGGCTGCGAAGCCTCCGGGAACCTCGTCGGCCTCCTCGCCTCCGGCGGCGACACCCTGCAACTCGACGCGAACCGCCTGCACGGCAACACCACCGGCCTCGCCATCACCGGCACTGCCGCCGACCACGAGGTCGACGCGACCGCGAACCTCCTCTACGACAACAACACCGACCACTACGACCGCCTAGGCACCGCCGCCTGCAACGCCGACCTCGCCGACCGCGACTGGACCGAATCCATCTGCCCCGGCCGCACCTTCCCCTCCGGCGTCGGCATCCTCGTCGCCGACGGCACCGGCGTCGACGTCACCGGGAACCGGCTCTGGAACCAGCAGACCGCCGCCATCGCCACCTGGGGCACCGCCGGACTCGAAGGGCCCGGCGGCGACCGCAACCGCTTCGAGGGCAACGTCTTCGGCGTCCGCGAAGACGGCCAGCGCCAGCGCAACCGGCTCGACCTGTGGTGGGACGGCGTCGGCGCCGGGAACTGCTTCGCCGAGCCCGGCTCGTTCCGGACCGCGCCGACCGTCCTGCCCGCGTGCGACATCGTCTCCGAGCCCTCGCGGCTCGTCGGCGACCCCCTGCGCACGCTGAAGCTCTGGCAGTGCGGCATCGGCGACGCCTCCGCCGGAGTCCCCGCGGGCTGCGACTGGTTCGGCGCGCAGTTCACCGACCGGCTCGAGTTCCAAGCCGCCGTCGTCTTCGCCGCCGCGCTCCTGTTCCTCACCGGGGCGGGCTGGCTCGCCGCCGCCCGCACCGAGAACCCGCCGCGTGCGGGCCGGATGACGTTCTCCGCCATGGCCACCGGCGCTGGCGGCCTCCTCCTGGTGCTCGCTATCTGGTCCGGCCGGGCCGACTACGAGGCCCTCGCGATCGGGCTGTGGGGCGTCGGCTGGCTGCTCGCCGGGCGCTCCTGGCGGCAGTGCGGGATGGTGTTCTTCGGCCTGTTCACGGGCCTCATCGGGGCGACGGCGGTGCTCGACGCGATCGACCGTGCGGTGTGGACGATCCCGTTCGTCCCGGTCTCCCCGGCCTGGTTCTGGCTCGCACTCCTGCCCTTGTGGACATTGATCGCGCTGGGCCTGGCGTTCGGACCGCGCCGCCGCGAGGAGGAACCGGCCCCCATCGAGCGCACGCCGGTGACGGCGCCGTCGCACGACCGCTTCGACTGGTGACGCTCGGTCGCGTACTGTTGCTCCATGACTTGGACCTGGACGCTCGAAGACGCCGACGGCAACGCGATCGACACCCCCGACAGCGACCTGGGCAGCCAGGGCGACGCGGAGTCGTGGCTGGGCGAGCGGTGGCGCGAGTTCGCCGACCAGGGCGCGACCGTGGCGGTCCTCCTCGAGGACGGCCGCCAGGTCTACCGCATGGACCTCACTCCCGCTGAAGAATAGGGGCGGCTGCGGAGTAGTGCCCCGCCTCTCGCGTGTCGCCGCTCGCGGCCGGACCGTAATAGGCTGGGCGGTGTGACCGAAGGCTCCCTCACTCTGACCGCGACCCGCGCCAAGGCCGGGCTCGACGCCCGGCGCGGCATCGTGCGCCTCCACGCCGAGGCCCTGACCGCGCTCGGCCTGCGTCCCGGTGACGCGGTCGAGCTGACGGGGCGGCGCACGACGGCCGCGATCGCGCTGGCCGCCGACCGGTACGCGTCCCGGCGGGCGCTCTACGCCGACGACCTGACGCTGGGGAACATCGGTGCGCGCGACGGGGACCCGGTGCGGCTCGCGCCGGTGTCGCTGGCGGCGGCCGACCGGGTGGTGTTGTCCGGCCCGGCGTCGGCGGTGGCCGTGGTCGACCCCGACACGCTGCGGCTGGCGCTCCTGTCGAAGGTCGTGGGCGAGGGCGACGATGTGTCGCTGCTGCCGATCGAGCTGGGGGACGCGCAGCGCGAGATCGTCTCGGCGACCCGCCGGACCTTGAACAACACGCTCGGTATCGGCTGGACCACCATGGTGCTCAACGTGGTCGAGGCCAGCCCGGCGAGCGCGGCCATGATCACCTCGGACACGCGCGTGGAGTGGGAGTCCGACGTCCCGGCCTCCATCGACATGCCGCTCGAGTCCGGCCGGGTCGCGAACCTCGGCCGCGCCCGCGCCCCGATGCCCGCCTCTTACTCCGGCGGCGAGATCGCCGCGTCCCGCCCGCGCGGCGAGTCGCGCGAGCCCGTACGCGCGCAGCCCGAGGCCCAGCCCGGTGTCGCGCCGATCCCGTACGAGGAGCTGGCCGGGGCGAAGATCCCCGCCGAGGAGCTGCGCGAACTGCTCGACCTGGGGTTCAACCACCGCGAGGTCCTGAAGGTCGTCGGCACGGACATGGCGCTCGGCGTCCTCGTCTCGGGCCCTTCGGGCGCGGGGAAGGCCACCGTGGCGCGGTCCGTGGCGGCCGCCGTGGGCGCGCGCGTCAGCGAGGTCTCGGGCCACGATCTGGCTGCGCTGGAAGCGAACGCGGCCGCCGATCAGCTGCGGGCGGCCGTCGCGGCGCTCGCCGTCCCGGGCGTGCTGCTGGTGCGCGGGGTCGAGGCGGTCGCCCCGGCCGGGAAGCGGACCCCGTTGGGCACCATGTTCACGCGGCTCGTCGACGAGGTCCTGGCCGAGGCGGGTGAGCACGCGGTGGTGTGCACGACCGCGCGCGTCGAGGACGTCGACACGGCGCTGCGCTCGAAGCTCGAGCACGAGGTCGTGGTGCCGATGCCGGACGCCGACGCCCGCCGCGACCTCCTCGTCTACTTCACGCGCGGCATGAAGGTGGCCGAGGACGTGAAGCTGGAGAAGGTGGCGCACCGCGCCCCCGGCTATGTGGCTTCCGATCTCGCGGTGATGGTCCGCGAGGCGGGCGTGCGCGCGGCGATGCGCGCCAAGTCCGGCGGCGCCACGGCCTTGCAGGTCGCGGACTTCGACGGCGCGCTCGAGTCGGTGCGGCCCACGAGCATGTCCGGCGACTCGGTCGAGCTCGGCGGGCTCACGCTCGCCGATGTGGGCGGCATGGAGGACCTGAAGCAGACCCTCACCGAGACGGTGCTGTGGCCGCTGACGTACCCGGACGCGTTCACGCGCCTGGGCATCGAGGCCCCGCGCGGCATCCTCCTCTATGGACCTCCCGGTTGCGGTAAGACCTATATCGTGCGGGCGGTCGCGGGCGAGGGGCACGCGAACGTGTTGAGCGTCAAGGGTTCCGAGCTCTTGAACAAGTGGGTGGGCGAGTCCGAGAAGAACGTGCGCGAGCTGTTCCGCCGGGCCCGCCAGGCCAGCCCGACCCTGATGTTCTTCGACGAGCTGGACGCCCTCGCGCCCGTGCGCGGGGCCGGGACCGACGGCGGCACGGCCGACCGCGTGGTCGCCGCCCTGCTCACCGAGCTCGACGGCGCGGAGTCGCTGCGCGATGTCGTGGTCGTGGGCGCGACGAACCGGCCCGACATGATCGACCCGGCGCTGCTGCGGCCCGGCCGTCTCGAACGGCTCGTGTACGTGCCGCCGCCGGACTCGCAGGGCCGCGCGGACATCCTGCGCGCCAACGCGAAGAACGTGCCGTTCGCCGATGACGTGAACCTCGACGAGGTCGCCGACGAGCTGTGGCTCTACTCGGCCGCGGACTGCGCCGCGCTCGTGCGCGAGGCCGCGCTGACGGCGATGCGCGAGTCCCTGGAGGCGAGCATCGTCACCGCTTCCCATGTGGCCCAGGCGATGGAGCGGGTCCGTCCGAGCCTCGACCCCGAGCAGCTGGAGTACCTGGAGAACTACGCGGGCAACCGCGAGGGATAACCGGCCACACAGGACCTGTGACGTTCCAGGCGTCTCCTTCCGTTCGCCCGGAGTTGGTGCGCCCGTTACCGAAGGGCACTAGCCTGCCCGGTGGCGTGCCGCCGCGGCCGCCGCCGCACCCGCCGGGAGGGAACCCCATGCGATTGACGCGACTGCTGCCCGCGAGGCTGCGCCGCAGGCTCCGCGCCGTTGTCCCCGACCGCGCCGCGCTAGGCCCGCTCCCGGCGTCCTCGGAGTTCCTGCACGTCATTGCCACCCGGCACGGCATCGGCGTGTTCGACGAGCAGTGGTTCGCGTACCGGCAGCTCCTCTTGGAGCAGCTGACGCTCGCCTCGCTCGACGCCCAGTCCCACCGCGACTTCGTGTGGCTCATCGCGGTCGACCGCGAGATGCCGCCGGTCGCGCGCAAGCGCCTCGACGCGCTCGCCGCGTCACGCCCTTGGATTCACCTGGCCGAGACCGAGCTCAAACGCGACTTCGTGCCCGACCTGGTGGCCTGGGTCCGCGAGGAGGCCCGCGCCCGCGGCAAGGGCTGGGCGCTGACGACGCGCCTGGACGACGACGACGCGGTCCACCGCGACCTCGTCGGCAAGCTCCACGAGACGGCCGCCGCGTACCTCGCCGAAGGCAGCGCCGCGCCCGCGATCCTCGCGCCCACCTTGGGCTGCAACTGGGTTCCCTCCGAGGCCGCCGGGCACCGCACCTACCACCACAGCCCGTCGATCGGCCTCAGCCTGCTCGAACCGGCGTCGCGGGCCCTGAGCGTCTACCGCCGCAACCACTCCACGCTCGCGCAGAAGCTCGTGCCCACGGGTGTCAGCGTCCGCCACATCGACGGCGAGACCATGTGGTGGCTCTATGCCCACACGGGCCTGTCCGACCAGCAGCGCGAAGGCTCCGAGCGGATGTCCAAAGTGGCCGACCACCCGAACGCGGTCGCGTTCGACGCCGACGCGCTCGCCCAGTTCGGCATTACCCCGGAGGGGCTGCGGCTGCTCAAGCGCACGCCCGAACCCGAGCCGCACGAGACCCTGCACCTGCTCAACCGGCGCGGCCTCGACGTCGAGCAGGAGATCCACGACCTGCGGGAAGCCATGTCCCGCAAGGGCGACGGCGACGCGGCACTGCGCGAGAAGATCGCGAAGCTCCACGCCGAGCGCCGCCGCATGCACGAGCGGCTGATCCGCTAGCGCTTCTTCTGGTAGACGTTCTCCTCGCACACGAGCCGGTACCCGACCGACTCGTTGATGGCGATCATGTGCCCGTTCGACACGGCGTTCCCGGTCCACACGTACTTCATGCGGGGCCGCCACTGCCGCACTGCCCGCTGATTCGCGATCTTGAGGAGCGTGCCGAGCCGGTGGCCGCGGAAGCGCGGGTCGACGATCGTGTCGCCCTGCTGGCAGTGCTCCTCGGCGCCGCCCTCCACGATGATCTCGGTGAGCCCGGCGATCTCGCCGCTCTCCTTGTGTACGGCCGCGACCTGGAGGTGCAGCTCGCCGCGCAGGCGCCGCATGTCCGACCAGCTCTGGATGCGGTCGCGGTCGATCTCGGCCTCCTGGAGGTCCCAGTCCTCCAGCGGCATGTCGGTGTACATGCGGGCGTGGAGGTACGCGATGCCGTCGATGATGCGCTCGGGCGGCAGCCCGGTGAAGTACACGAGCTCGAATCCCTCGGCCTTCGCCGACGCCTCGTCCCACAGCCTGTCGACGGCGGCCTCGTCCACGGCGTCGAGGTCGACGGCGCGGACCGCGCCCTTCAGGGACGGCTTGTAGCCCTTGGCGACGGCGAACGCAGCGCCCGTGGTGGAGATGTCCGGTGCGCCCGGGCCCGGTTCGGGCAGCCACGACGAGAGCGTGTTCCGGCCTTCGGCGGCCGCGCGCTCCTCCATGTGGCGCAACAGGGCCGAGCCGACGCCGTGGCGGCGTTCGTCGGGGTGGACGCCCATGTCGAAGAAGACCGCATGGGTGTTGTCGAGCTGCGGCATCACGAGGTAGAGGTAGCCGAGGACCTTGCCGTCGCAGACGGCGATCCAGCGCTCCTGGCGGGTGTCGTCGCGGTTCACCGTGATCGTGGTGAGGGTGTGGGCGGCGTTGAGGGGCCGGGTGCCGGGGCGGTCGTGCGCGTCGACGGCCTCCATGACCGCGAGGAGCGAGCGGACCTGGGCTCTGTCGCCGGGCTCGACCGGCACGATGTCGAAATGCGTCATGGCCCGAGTCTCGCGCAGTGGTACGACACAGGCAAGTCCATTGCGCCCGCAGGCAGGGAAGAGGATTGGTCGGGAGACCGCAGTTCCTGACACCGGCTGGCGCTGCTCGACACGTTCTAGCCCCAGGACTCGCAGTCAACCGGGTGAGTGGCGACAGGACGTCTGCGGCCTCCCGCAAGAAGAATTCTTGCTTATTCAGTGAATAGGGTCAAGACCCGACGAGCGATCAATTTCTGTCGGGTACCCGACACATCACTTCACAACGGTCACACTGAGTGATAATTTTGGGAGTTCGGAAAGCGTTTTACAAGTCCACTTTCCAAAACTCCCCTCTCCACTCAGGACTCCAGAAGTCCCGCTTCTTTCGCCGCCTTCAATGAAGGCTTCACTGTGTGCGTGGGTCCGACCAGCGAGGACACCGCGTCGAGCGTTTTCAGCCCTTCACCGGTGTTGTAAATGACCGTCTCGGCCTCCGGGTCCAACTGGCCCGACTCCAGGAGCTTACGGAGCGTAGCGACGACCACGCCGCCGGCCGTTTCAGCGAATACGCCGGTGGTCTCGGCGAGCAGTTTCACGCCCTCGCGGATCTCGTCGTCGGTCACCTTCGCCATGCCGCCGCCCGTCGAGCGGCACGCCTCGATGGCGTAAGGGCCGGCCGCCGGGTCGCCGATGTTCAGGCTCTTCGCGATGCCCGTGGGCTTCACCGGCGTGATCACGTCGGTGCCCTCGGCGAACGCGTCCGCGATCGGGCTGCACCCGGCCGACTGCGCGCCGAACACCCGCACCTTGCCCGGCTCGACCAGGCCGATCTCCGCCGACTCCTCGAACGCCTTGTGGATCTTGGTCAGGAGCTCGCCCGAGGCCATCGGCACCACGACCTGCTCTGGCAGGCGCCAGCCGAGCTGCTCGGCGACCTCGTACCCGAGGGTCTTCGAGCCCTCGGCGTAGTACGGGCGGATGTTGACGTTCACGAACGCCGTCGTCTCGAAGTCGTCCGTCTCCGTCAGCTCCGAGCACAGCCGGTTCACGTCGTCGTACGAGCCCTGCACCGCGACCAGCTTGCCGCCGTAGATCGCCGACTGCACGATCTTCCCCGGCTCCAGGTCGTGGGGGATGAACACGATCGACGGGACGCCGGCGCGCGCCGCGTGCGCGGCCACCGAGTTCGCCAGGTTGCCCGTCGAAGCGCACGCGAAGCGGTCGAAACCGAGCTTCTTCGCGGCCGAGACCGCGGTCGACACCACGCGGTCCTTGAACGAGTGGGTGGGGTTCGCCGAGTCGTCCTTCACCCAGAGCTTGCGCATGCCCAGGGCCTTCGCGAGGTTCTTCGCGTCGATGAGCGGGGTCAGGCCCGGGTTCAGGCTCACCCGGTCCTCGGGGTCGACGCCGACGGGCAGCAGCGGCGCGTACCGCCAGATGTTCTGCGGACCGGCCTCGATCTGCTCGCGCGTGACCTTCGCCAGCGCCGCCTGGTCGTAGTCGACTTCCAGCGGCCCGAAACACTGCCAACAGGCGTGCTGGGCGATCAGGTCATACGTGGCGTTGCAGTTGCGGCAGACCAGGCCCTTGGCCGGGCTGTCTTTAAAGAGCTGGTTGTTCTGCGAAGCAGAATGCGCATTGGACATACGAGAAGGCTCCTCCCTCATCTTCCCCGCGCAGCGGGCCGGAATTGGCACCTGCCGCCTCGCCTCAACGGGCGGGTCGGTGGTTGCCGCAGCTTCGCAGGGCCGGACCCCTCAGCTGCTCTGGATGAAGTACGAGGCGAATGCTACGGGTGTTCCGGGCGAACCCGCAACCGGAGTTCCAAGTTTCGAGATGGCTTCGCAATCCCACCGATCCGATCGGTGAGCTGTTCCACGCCTGGTCAGGGCAGCATCGAGCACCGCGCCGCCAGCGCGTTGTCCGTGATCTGTCAGACCTAGCGGGCCCGGCGCGTCGCCATCCACACGGCCCGCGCGTCGGCCGTCCCGGCCACGTCGTGCACCCGCACGCCCCACGCGCCCGCCTCGAACGCCAGCACCGACGTCGCGAGCGTCGCGGCCTCCCGCTGCCCGACCGGGCGCGGCTTGCCGCTCTCGTCCTCCAGGAGCTTCCCCAGGTACGACTTGCGCGAGGACCCGAACAGGACCGGGAACCCCAGCCCGACGAACTCGTCGAGGTGCGCCGAGAGCCGCCAGTTGTGCTCGGGCGACTTCGCGAACCCCAGCCCGGGGTCGAGGATCAGCCTCGAACGCTCCACACCGGAGTCCAGGGCCGCCTCGATGCGGTCCTCCAGCTCGGCCTTCACGTCCGCGACCACGTTCTCGTAGTTCTGCAGCCGCTGCATGTCCGCCGAGTGCCCGCGCCAGTGCATGAGCACCCACCGCACGCCCGTGTCCGCGACGACCCGCCCCATGTCAGGGTCGGCCAGCCCGCCCGACACGTCGTTGACGACGCTCGCACCGGCCTCGATCGCCGCCGCCGCGACCGCCGCACGCGTCGTGTCGATCGAGACGGCAAGGCCCCGTTCCGCCAAGGCCGCCACCACGTCGACCACCCGCGAGATCTCGGTCGCCGGGTCCACCCGGTCCGCGCCCGGCCGCGTCGACTCCCCGCCCACGTCGATCAGGTCCGCGCCCTCGGCGCCCATCTGCTCGCCGTGCGCCACCGCGTCGCCGAAGTCGAGATAGCGTCCGCCGTCGGAGAACGAGTCGGGGGTGACATTGAGGACACCCATGATCTCGGGCCGGGCCGGGCCCGGTTCCTGCGGCGCGCTGGGGACTGACGGTGTGGTCACGGCATCGACGTTACCCGTGCCGGGTCAGCGAACGCCTCGCATTAAGCGAGGTCCGTGAGGTCCAGCACGTGCCATTCGAGGAGCTCGGCCGTCCCGGTCGACCACCATAGGGACTTCGCGTCCGCGCCGGTCCGGCCCGCAGCCGAGGCCACGAGGTACTCCTCGCCCGCTTGCAGATCGAAGAGCGTCACCGTCACGCCGCCCGCCGACGCCCGCGACTCCACCTTTGACTCCGCGAGCGGCTCGAACCGGTCGACCAGCCCCACGTCAGGCGACACCGCCGACTTGAACCCCTCCGCGACGGTGACCCGCTCGCTCCCGTCTGGACGGACGAGGTCGGTGCGCGAGCCCTCGTCATCGGTCACGATCAGGCGGCACCACGTGGCCGAGCACAGCGTCAGCTCGTCCGAACCGGAGAACACCTTCACGCCCGCACCGGTATCGGTGCGCACCAGCTGCGCCCCGCCGAGCGAGTCGGACCCGGCGCTGGCGAGCCACGGCCAAGCGGCGGCCTGCCAGGCGCCGCGGTGGCCGACGACCTCGACCGCACCGCCGTCGACACTGATGGACCGGTGCTCGGTGACGAGCGTTTCGCCGCGCGCGGTCGCGAGCCAGTGCAGCCCTTCGGCGGCGAACTGGAGGTCGTAGGCGCTCCCGGCGGTGATCACGTCGCCGGTGTCGGCCGTCAGCAGTCGCGGCTCGCCGGGCCTGCCGTCGGCGCCGCGCTCGGCGATCCACAGCTCGGAGACGACGCGGCCCTGATCGTCCGGCACCGACTGGAGCCACGCGATCCGGTCGCCGGTGGCGGCAGCGGCGACCACGCCGGGCACGCCGCCGGGCTCGGCGATCACCTCGATCAGGGCTTCGCCCTCGGCGGGCTGCTCCACATAGAGCAGACTCCCGGCCTCATCGGTGCCGAGGAGCGCGGTGGCGCCGGGGGCGGGGTCTTCGAGCGCGGTGAGCGGGGTCCAGGCGCGTCCGTCGACGAGGCCGGGCAGGTCGACGGGCTCGGCGTCCCAGGTCTCCCACACCGTCGGCGCCGTCTCGGGCGCGGCAATGGTCTCGGTGCGGTCGGGGGAGGGCCACGCAAGCCAGGCGACGGCCAGCACCGCCGTCCCGGCGAGCGTGAGCCGCTGCGCGAGGTCGTCCATGCGCCCCTTCGGGTCTAGTCCCGCTCGCGGGACTTGTACAGGTACAGCAGGCCCGCGCCCACGCCCGCGGCTGCCGCGGTCGGCAGCGCGAGCTTCGCGGCGCGGCGGCCGCGGCGGTAGTCCAGGACGGGCCAGCCGTAGTGGCGGGCCTGGCGGGCGAGGCGCGAGTCCGGGTTGACGGCGATGGCGCGGCCGACCTTGCGGAGCATCGGCAGGTCGTTCGCCGAGTCCGAGTAAGCGGTGCACTGCTCGAGGTTGAGGCCGCGCTCGGCCGCGAGCTCGGCGATGCCGTCGGCCTTCGCGGGGCCGTGCATGAGGTCGCCGACGAGGCGGCCGGTGTAGCAGCCGTCTTCGATCTCGGCGATCGTGCCGAGCGCCCCGGTGAGGCCCAGGCGCGAGGCGAGGACCCCGGCGAGCTCGACCGGGCTGGCCGTCACGAGCCACACCTCCTGGTCGGACTCGAGGTGGCGTTCGGCGAGGCGGCGCACGGGCGCGAGGATGCGCGGGGAGATGTCGCGGTCGACGACCTCGTCGCAGATCTTGCGCATCTCGTCGACCGGGAACCCGGCGACGAGCTCGAGCGCGGAGGACTTCACCGAGGAGATGTGCCCGTGGTTCTCGGCGCCGAACTTGAAGCGGGCCTGCTTCCAGGCGAAGCTGAGGATGTCGCGGCCGGAGAGCACGCCGTGCTTGGCGAGGGCGCGGGCGAGCCAGTAGGTGGACGCGCCGTGCATGAGGGTGTTGTCGACGTCGAAGAAGGCGGCGGTGGGGAGGTGGGCGAGTTCGTCGTCGACCATGGGTTCGACGACGACGGAATGGGTCAGCGCGGAGCCGCCAGCCCGCACGGTTCGTGGAAGGGGCGTGGCGGAGGCGGTGGAGGAAGCCTCGATCTCAGACACCCTAAAAGCCTACAAGCCTCAGGCAGACGCCCTGTAACGCCAGGACGCGAGCCCGGTGAATTTCCAGTGTGGCCCTGGTTATATGGACCTGCTTACGTGTGTTGGGAAGCGCTGCTCCGCATTGGGCAGTTCGTCCGGAGACGCGGCGGGGGGGGGGGGGGGGGGGGGGGGGGGGGGGGGGGGGGGGGGGGGGGGGGGGGGGGGGGGGGGGGGGGGGGGGGGGGGGGGGGGGGGGGG
>NZ_JBVJHZ010000059.1:0-19558 GCF_055586545.1 Glycomyces sp. NPDC050141
TCCCCCCCCCCCCCCCCCCCCCCCCCCCCCCCCCCCCCCCCCCTCCCCCCCCCCCCCCCCCCTCCCCCCCTCTCCCCCCCCCCCCCCCCCCCCCCCCCCCCCCCCCCCTTCCCCCCCCCCCGATGCCGTGGTCGCTATCAGCTCAGGGCGTCCTCGTACTCGTCCGGGCTGGAGGCCGCCTGCTCCTCGGTGAGGTGCTGCTCCTCCCAGGCCTCCTTGCCCTCTTCCTCGTCGTACTCCTCGATGGCCTGCTCCATGCCCGGGGTCATGTACTGGACCAGGTCCGCGGGGATCGACGCGCCGACCGGTTTGGGCACGCCGTTCTCGTCGACCGGGGGCTTCCAACCGGGCTGGTTCGACGGGAACTTGTCCTTCAGGTCCTCGGGCGCGTGCTTGGCGAGCTCGGGCGGGACGTTCTCGGGGTCCTTCGCCATCTCCTCCCACTTCTCGCGCGGGATGGACTCGGCCATCTTCTTCCACTCCTCGTCGGGAATGGTCGCGGCGAGATAGGGGTCGAGGACCTTGGAGCCGTCGGGGAGTTCGGTGACGCCGAGGTCGGAGGCGTCGGTGTCCTTCTCCTTGTCGGTCGCGGGCTCTTCGGCCCCGGAGCCTCCGCCGGAGCCGCTGCCTGTGCCGCTCCCGGAGCCGGTGCCGGTGCTCTCGCCGGTCTCGCTGGCGGTCTGCTCTCCCGATCCGCTTCCGGAGCCGCTGCCCGATCCACTGCCTGATCCACTGCCCGATCCACTGCTCGATCCGCTCCCGGAACCGGTCCCCGAGCCGGTGCCGGTGTCGTCCTTCTTCGGCTGGCTTTCCTGCTTCGGCTGGGTCTCCTGCTTCTTGGGCTGCTTCGAACCGGGGTTGCGGAGGTTCTCCGCGCCCGCCTTCAGCTCTGACTCCATTGTGGCGAAACCCTGGGCGACCTGCGTCAGTCCTTCCAGCGCCGCTTGCACATCGGTCTTGAGCTTCTCGAGGCGCTCCTTCACCTTGTCGTGGGCGCCGTTCGCCTCCTCGACGATCTTCGCGATGCCTCCCGGGATGCCGGCGGGGCCCGCGGCGAGGGCCCCGATCATGATCTTCACGCACCCTTCGAGGCAGTCGAAGACGAGTTCGACGACATCGCCGCGGGCCTCGGCCACGAGGCTGCCGATGTTGTTGATCCGGTCGCCCGCAGTCGAAGCGAGGCCCGCCGCGGTGGCGATCGTATTGCCGAAGGCGGCCGCGATCTTGCGGTAGGTCTCCCCGGCGTCGCCCTTCCAGACGTCGCTGGAGCTCTGCGAGCCCTGCGTCGCCAGCTGACTGGTGTTCGACAGCGCCTCGCTGATCGACTTCCACTTCTCGGCGAGCTCGGTGACGGCGCCGCCGTCGCCCTGCATGAGGTCGATCGGGTCCTTGAGCCAGCCGATGTTGCTGATGATGTACCCGGCCACTTCGCCTGTGAGGTAAGCGAACGGGTTGATGACGAGCGTGAGCAGGTCGACGTTGTCGCCGACCCATTCGGCGGCGGCCCGGAGGCCGTTGAAGGCCGTCTCGGCCATGCCGAGGGCGGCGTCGCTGGCGGCGTCGAGCGCGTCGGCGCCGAGCGAGACGATGCCCTCGCCGACGTCGGATACGACGTCCACAGTGTCCGAAACGGCCTCGACGACCTCGCCGGGGCTCGGGAACGGTCCCCATCCCATGACTACAGCTCCTTCGTGAGGGCGAGCAGATCACCGGAGGTGTCGGACTCTGCATCCTCATAGGACTTCTGGGTGGCCTCGAGGGCGTCGGCGAGCGCGTCCGCGAAATCGGCGGCGGCGCTCAGCGCCATCTCGGCGGCCTGGTCGAACTGCTCGACCGCCGGGGGCACCAGGCCGGCCAGGTACTCGCTGAACGCGTTCCCGTCGGAGAGCTCGGCGTCCTTCGCGCGGGTCGCGATCTCCTTGAGCGGTTCGCTGACATCGCCGCGCGTGGACGCCGCGATCCTCCGGATGGCGTCGTCGACGACGCTCCATCCGCTGCCCATCAGTACTCGCCGCCCGCGCCGCGCTCGCCGCGCCGCAGGGACGCCTCGAAGTTCGCCATAGCGGGCGTGTCGGCGCCGAGAAGCCCGGTCATGGCCGCCGCGGCCTGCGACGCGGCGTCCGCGACGGCCTTGGCGTACATGGCCATCGTCATCTGGCCGAGGGAAATCGGGCTGGTGCGGCGGGCGTTCGGGCCGTACTCGACGGCCAGCAGCACCCCGCCCGCGCCGACGGTGACGGTGACCTCCTCCTTGTCGCTGGTGGCGCTGGCGCTGACCGCTTCGAGGCGTTCGCGCGAGTCGTCGGCCTGCTCCTGGAGCCGGGACATGCGGGTCTCGAAGTCGGCGAGGTAGCCCTTGATGTCACCGCGCGCGGTGGGCCGGGGGTCGTCGGGGTCGCGTTGGCTCATGTCGGCCTCCTCGGGGAGTGCCGCGAAACGTGGGGAAGCGCTTCGCGGGAAACGGCATCGGGGAGCGATGCCGTTTCGACGGTCGGTCATAGCCGCGAAACTACGAGCGGCTGTCATGGATCCGTCATCACTCGCCCACAGGTTCCCGAGGAAGCAGGCGGAGCGCTCTCGCTAGGCGGCCGGGCCGTTCACGGGGCCGTGGGCGAGGTGGACGCTCTTCGCGCCGCCGCGCATGCGGATGCGGCGGGCCAGGGCGACCGCGTGCTTGACGTCCGTGGCGAGGAACAGGACCGTCGGGCCCGAGCCGGAGACGTGCGCCGCGAGGGCGCCTTCCTCCAAGCCGCCGTGCATGAGTGAGGCGAGCTGCGGGCGGAGGCTCACGGCGGCGGCCTCCATGTCGTTGATGAGCAGGCGCGCGAGGTCGTCGGCGCTGGCGCCGTTCTCGAAGGCCTTGACGAGCGGTTCCACATCGGAGGAGTAGCGGCCGATGCCGTCCTCGCGGAGGCGGTCGACCTCTTTGTAGCACTCGGGGGTCGAGATTTGGGTGTCCGTGGTGGCGACGACCCAGTGCCAGGTGCCCTTGGCGTCCACTTGGGTCAGCTCCTCGCCGCGTCCGCTGCCGATCGCCGTGCCGCCCTTGAGGCAGAACGGGACGTCGGAGCCGAGCCCGGCCGCGAGGCGCTGCAGCTCGGCGTCGCCGATCTCGACCTCCCAGAGCCGCGAGCAGGCGATGAGCGCTCCGGCGGCGTCGGCCGAGCCGCCCGCGAGGCCCCCGGCGACGGGGATGCGCTTGTTGAGGTGCAGCTTGACGTCGGGTTCGATCCCGGCGTACAGGGCGATGAGCTTGGCGGCCTTGTGGGCGAGGTTGTCCTCGCCGGTGGGCAGCGTCCCCGCGCCCTCCCCGGAGATGGTGATCTCGATGCCCGGTTCACCGCGCCGTTCGGCGGTGACCGTGTCGTGCAGGCTGATCGCCTGGTACACAGTGGACAGCGCGTGGTAGCCGTCGGCCCGCGCGTCGCCCACGCCGAGGTGCGGGTTGATCTTGGCGGGCACGTCGACGCTGATCTGAGCGCCGGGCTGGGCGGGCGCGGTCTGTCCGGACATTAGGCCTCCTGCGGTCGCGGGTCGCTCGCGCCTACGGCCTCCTTGGCGTCGGCGAGGGCGATGAACTCCGCTATGTCCAACGATTCACCCCGCCTGGTGGGTTCGATCCCCGCCCGATCGAGCACGGCGTCCACATGTTCGCCCGCCCAGGCCTTGAGCGACTGGCGCAGCATCTTGCGGCGCTGGTTGAACGCGGCGTCCACCGCGCCGAACACCTCGACCCGGTTCGCGTCCGGGCTCTCGATCCGCTCGAACGCGACGAGGCCGCTCGCGACGTTCGGGACCGGCCAGAACACGTTGGGCGACACCGAACCGGCGCGCCGCGCCTTCGCGTACCAGGCCATCTTGACGCTCGGGGCGCCGTAGATCTTCGAGCCCGGCCCGGCCGTGAGCCGGTCGCCGACCTCGGCCTGGACCATCACGAGGCCCTTGCGCAGGCTCGGGAAGGTCTCCAGGGCGTGCAGGACCACCGGCACGGCCACGTTGTAGGGCAGGTTCGCCACGAGCGCCGTGGGCGGCTCGGGCATCTGCTCAGGTTTGATGCGGGCCGCGTCGGTCTCGACCACGGTGAGCCGCGTGTGCTCCTCCGGGGCCCGGTGCTCCACAGTGGTGGGCAGCGCGAGCGCGAGCTTCGGGTCGATCTCGACGGCGATCACGCGCCGCGCGATCTCGATGAGCGCCAGCGTGAGCGAGCCGAGACCGGGGCCGACCTCCATCACGACGTCGTCGGCGTCGAGCTTCGCGACGTTCGCGATGCGGCGCACCGTGTTCGCGTCCACGACGAAGTTCTGGCCCCACTTCTTCGTCGGCGTGATCTGCAGTCCGCGCGACAGCGACCGGATGTCGCCCGAACCCAGCAGGCGCGCCATCAGCCCTGGCCCCCGGCCAGCAGCGGCTCCAGGACGAGCCCGGGGTAGTCGTTCACGATCGTCTGGATGCGGTACTTGTTCGGCAGCGCCACCAGGAACGCGCCGTCCCGCGGGCGGGAGAACACCTCGACGCCCGGCGCGGTGCGAAGCCGCTGCGCGCCTTCGGCATCGGTGAGGCGCGCGAGCTGGTACGGCAGGTGGTCGATCGTCGCGGGCACGTCGAACTCCGCCTGGAGGCGCGCCACGGTGACCTCGAACTGCAGCGGACCGACCGCCGCGAGCACCGGCGTCGCCTCGCCGCGCCGCTCCGAGTAGAGCACCTGCACGACGCCCTCGGCGTCGAGCTGTGCGATGCCGCGCCGGAACCGCTTCGCCTTCGACGTGTCGTGCATCTGCAGCGCCCCGAAATGCTCGGGCGCGAACGCCGGCAGCGGCGGGTACTCGACGGCCTTGCCCGTGTAGATCGTGTCGCCCACCGAAAGGCCGGTGGCGTTGACCAGGCCGACGATGTCGCCCGGCCAGGCCTCGTCCACCGTGTCGCGCGCCGAGCCGAACAGCGTCTGCGCGTACTTCGTGGACATCGTGCGCTTGCCCTGCGCCTGCGTGACCTGCATGCCGCGCTCGAACCGGCCCGAGCAGACGCGGATGAACGCGAGCTGGTCGCGGTGCGAGGCGTTCATGTTCGCCTGCGACTTGAACACGAACCCGGAGAAGCCCGCCTCGAGCTCGCGCGGCTCGCCCTTCGCGTCGTCGCGCGAGAACGGCGACGGCGCGATGTCCACGAGCAGGTCGAGGAGCTGGCCCACACCGAAGTGGACGAGGGCCGCGCCGAACAGTGTCGGCGTGGTCTGCCCGGACTCGAAGGTCTTCGGGTCGAAATCGGCCTCGACCTCGCTGAGGAGCTCCGACTCCTCCTGGGCGCGTTCGTAATCGGGCCCGAACTGCGCCATCGCGGCGGCCTCGTCCAGGAACTCCGCCGTCGCGAGCTGCTGCCCGCCGGGGGAACGCTCATAGCGGACCATGCCCGGGACCTGCGCCCCTGCCGCCCTGCGCCCGCCGACCTCTTCGCCGAACCCGACACGCTCGATGACGCCGCGGAACTCGCCGCCCACGCCCACCGGCCACGTCACGGGCGTCGGCTTGATGCCGATCCGGGTCTCGATCTCCTCGATCAGCTCGAGGGCGTCCTTCGCCGGGCGGTCCCACTTGTTGACGAACGTGATCACCGGGATGCGCCGGGCCCGGCACACCTCGAAGAGCTTCAGCGTCTGCGGCTCCAGGCCCTTCGCGGCGTCGAGCAGCATCACGGCCGCGTCAACGGCCGTGAGCACCCGGTACGTGTCCTCCGAGAAGTCCGCGTGGCCGGGCGTGTCGAGAAGGTTCACGACGCAGCCGCGGTACTCGAACTGCAGCGCCGCCGACGTGATCGAGATCCCGCGGTCCTGCTCCATCGACATCCAGTCGGAGACCACGCCCTTGCGGTCGCCCTTGCCGTGGACGGCGCCGGCCGACGAGATCGCCCGCCCGTACAGGGCCAGGGCCTCGGTGATCGTCGACTTGCCGGCGTCGGGGTGCGAGATCACCGCGAAGGTGCGGCGGCGCGCGGCCTCGGCCGCGATGTGGCTGGACATGGATTCCTCAAGGTTCTTGAAAGCGGGCCCGACCCTCAACGATAGCCGTGAACGGCGACACGACCCGGCTGCGCTACCCCGCGAGCTCCGCCTTCACGATGTTTGCGACGAGCTTCCCGTCCGCGCGGCCCGCCGTCTTCGGCCCGACCGCCTTCATGACCTTGCCCATGTCCCTCGGACCGGCGAAACCGCCCTCGGCGATCGCGTCCCGCACGATCTGCGTGACTTCGGCCTCAGTGAGCTCGGTCGGCAGGTACCGCTTGATCACGGCCTCCTCCGCCAGCTCGGCCTCCGCCGACTCCTCGCGCCCGCCCGCACGGAACCCCTCAGCGGCCTCGCGGCGCTGCTTAGCCTGCTTGACCAGGACCTTCACGACCTCGGCGTCATCGAGCTCGCGCGGGGTCTTGCCCGCGATCTCCTCGTTCTTCACCGCAGTGAGGACCATGCGCAGCGTGCCTAGCGTCACCTTGTCCTGCGCCTTGAGGGCGGCTCGCATATCGGTTTCCAACTGGGTCTTTAGCTCGCTCATATCTCGACAATCTACCGTTGGGGTATGAAGATCAGCCGTGGACTAGCCGCAGCAGCCGGTATCGGGGTCGGCGCCGGGGCGCTGGCGCTCGCCTACGCGTCTCTTTACGAGCGCGTCCAGTACACGCTCCGCCACTTCGCGGTGCCCGCACTGCCCGAAGGCGCCGAGCCGATCAGGGTGCTGCACATCTCCGACCTGCACATGACGCCCGGCCAGGTGCGCAAGGCCCACTGGGTCGCGTCCCTGTCCGCGCTCGACCCGGACCTGGTGCTGCTCACCGGCGACAACCTCGCCCACCCGGACGCGATCGACCTGGTCGCCAAGACGCTCCGGCCGCTGCTTCGCGCGCCGGGCGCGTTCGTGTTCGGCTCCAACGACTACTACGCGCCGGTGTTCAAGAACCCGCTGCAGTACTTCAACCCGAACCACGAGCACAAGTACGGGGCGCCGCTGCCGACCGAGGAGCTGCGCAAGATCCTCGTCGACGGCGGGTGGCTCGACCTGAACAACGCCGCCGCCGACAAGGTCGTGGCCGGGCTCAACGTCCACTTCGCGGGCGTCGACGACCCGCACTTCGACCTCGACGACTACGAGCTCGTCTCCGGGCCCGTGCCGCAGAGCGCGGACCTCTCGATCGGCCTCACGCACTCGCCCGAGCCGCGCGTGCTCGACGAGTTCGCGCGCGACGGCTACGACTTCATCGCCGCCGGGCACACCCACGGCGGGCAGGTCTGCGTGCCCGGGTACGGGGCGCTCGTCACCAACTGCGGGATCGACCGCGAGCGGGTGAAGGGCCTCCACCCGTGGGAGGACACCTGGCTGCACGTCTCGGCGGGCCTGGGCACGAGCCCGTACGCGCCCGTCCGCTTCGCGTGCGCGCCGGAGGCGAGCCTCCTGACCTTCGTCCCGAAGGCCTTCTAAAGCGCCTCTCGGACCGCGCGCTCCGGGCCCGAATGTGACCGGGCCCGGAGCGCCCCCACCCCGTTCGACGGGGGCCGCCGCACTCAGGTAGCATTTCCAATCGACACGAACGCCCTGCGTGCGTGAAAATAGAACATCGGGTTGTGGCGCAGCTTGGTAGCGCACCTCGTTCGGGACGAGGGGGTCGCAGGTTCAAATCCTGTCAACCCGACCACAAGGAGAAGGGGACCGCGAGGTCCCCTTCTTCGCGTCTCCCTCTAGAACACCCTCATCAGCGTGACGATCGACGTCACCGCCGCGACCGCGCCGCCGATGGCCGCCAGGACGCGGCCGCTGAGGTCGGTCATGTCCCGCAGGCGCCGCTGGAGGCGGTACTCGGTGGCGTCCACCAGCTCGGATCGGATCTCGCCTTCCTCGTCGACCACTTCGGCGGCGCGTGCCAGCGCCGCGAGTGCCTCGCGGTCCCACGGCGAGACGAGCACGGCCGCGGCCCTCAGCCCGACCTCCTTCACCTGGGCCGGGGGCGAGGCGGCGAACGCGTTCCCGTTCAAGTCGGCGCGCTGAATGATGTCGGCGGCGGCGATGAGCGCCATGGACGCCGTGCGCGGGCCCACGGTGTCGACCTCGGTGAACCAGTCCTTGCGCATGTACCGGCTCGCGGCCGCGCGCAGGTACCGCGGCAGCGAGGCGCGGTAGGCGACGACCAGGCGGTAGTCCCGCTCCTCCGCAGCGAGTCTCGAGCCGTACAGGTACTCGATGCGGCGCAGCGCTTCTCCGGCGGGAGTCTGGAGCCGCCCGAAGACGTATGAGACGACGCCGACGATCATCGCTCCGGCGATGAGCATCGCGTACCGGAGGCCGTCGGGCTCGGCGCCGGTGTACGGGGCGAGGACCGGTCCCGCGGCGTATACGAGGCATGCCGCGATCGTGGCGGTGACGCCGACGGTCCGTGTGAAGAAGGTGCGGCGGCTGATCAGCCCGGCCGCGCGAATCTGGTCGGCCGCATCGGCTGACGCCGCGTGCCCGCCGATGGACGCCAACGTCGGCAGGACCAGTGCGCCGTGCCTGATCTTCGCCTCAGACCGCTTGCCGCGCAGCATCATGATCCAGATGAGCACCCCGAACCCGATCGCTATTGACGAGGTCGCGTAGAACCACTTCCACGACGGCCCTACGAGCGTGAATTTCACCGCGACGGTCTCGACCAATGCGAACGGCAGGATCGCGGCCAGCAGCGTGGCCACTGCGGCCACGACTCGCAGTGCCCACACTGCGAGCAGCCGTCCCATCGGAGGCCGGGTCGGATGCGCTGTGCCCGAGGGGAACATCATCGAGGTCAGGTGCAGGATTCCGGTTTCTGAGACGCGATCGGCGTAGGCGAGGATCAGCACGACGTAGAGCTGGATGAGCGCGCCCAGCCCGAGGAGGGGTATCTCGGCCACAGTGAGGGGTCCTTTCCTGGACGGCGGCGCGGGACGGGGGAGTGGGGCGAGTCCTTGCGCCGCAGGGAGGGGCGGGTTCCCGAATCCTATGGTGCGCAGGCGCCGCATGTGTGCGGGAGCCCGTTGCGCGGCAGCGGGGTGGAGAAAACTTCACCGTGAAGTCGGGTACCAGCGGCAATGTGCCGGGGCGCGAGCGAACTTAGTGTTTGTGGCATGGATATTTCAGCGGCGCCGCCGATCCCCTGGCGCAGAGCCCCTCGCGCAGCGGTGCGGGCCTTCTGGGCGGGGTCGACCTGGCGCTCCCTCATGCATCTGGTCACCGGAGCCGTGGTCGGCGTCGCGGGCGGGACGGCGATCTTCTCGCTCGTGGTCGTCGGCGTCGCCGGGTTCGTCACGATCGTGCTGCCGGTCATCGCGGCCGGGACGCTGCTCGTCGTGAGCGGCGCGCTCACCTGGGTGCAGCGCAGCCGCCACAGCGCGTTCCTCGGCACCGTGTGGCCCCAGGGGCCTTCCGCGCAGCCGGTGACGTTCGCACCGCGGGCGCTGCTGGCGGTCGTGAAGAGCCCGAGGACGTGGCGGGAGTTCGCCTACCACGTGATCGCCGCCTTCTACGGCTTCTTCGCGGCGTCCGTCGCCGTCGCCGCCTGGACGACGGGGCCCGCGATGGTCTTCGCGCCGCTCCTGGGCCGCGACGCGGGTCTCGAAGCGCGGCAATGGATTCTCTGCGGCACGGGCATCGCGGTGACGTTCGCGGCGCCGTGGATCTCGCAGGGCCTGGCGGCCCTCGACGGGCTCCTGGCCCGGGTCCTGCTGGGCACCAGTCGGACCGAGGCGCTCGAGCTGCGGGTGACCGACCTCGCCGCCAGCAGGAATTCCACTGTGGATGCAGCGGATGCGGAGCGGCGCCGGATCGAGCGGGACCTCCACGACGGCGCGCAGCAGCGCCTCACCTCGCTCGCCATGAACCTCGGGATCGCCCGCGCCACCCTCGACGACATGCCCGAGGCGGGCGCCCGCGCCATCGCCGAAGCGCACGAGGAGGCCAAGCAGGTCCTCACCGACCTGCGCGACCTGGTGCGCGGCCTCCACCCTGCGGTGCTGGAGGACCGGGGCCTGGACGCGGCGCTCTCGGCGGTCGCCGCCCGCTCGCCCGTCCCGGTGCGGCTGCGGGTCGACATGGACCGGCGCGTCGCCCGCGACGTGGAGGCCGTGGCCTACTTCGTCGTCTCCGAGGCACTGACCAATGTGGCCCGTCACTCCGAGGCGCAGCACGCCGCCGTCGAAGTCTCCCTTGAGGACGGATCCTTGCGTCTGCGCATCGCCGACGACGGCCGCGGCGGCGCGGACCCCCAGGGCGGCACCGGACTCCAGGGCCTGGGCGACCGGGTCCGCTCGGTCGACGGTGCCTTCCACATCAGCAGCCCCCTCGGGGGACCCACGGTTATTGAAGCGGAGCTGCCATGCGCGTCGTGATCGCCGAAGACTCGGTCCTGCTGCGGGAGGGCCTGGCCCGCCTCATGGAGGTCGGCGGCATCGAAGTCGTCGACACCGTCGGGGACGCCGAGGCGCTGCTGCGCTCGGTCGAGCGCGACTGCCCCGACCTCGTCGTGGCCGACGTGCGGATGCCGCCCGACCAGAGCGACGAGGGCGTGCGCGCCGCGCTCGTCCTGCGCCGCCAGTACCCCGACCTCGCGATCCTCATGCTCTCCCAGTACGTCGAGGAGCGGTACGCGGTCGAACTGCTCACCGGGCAGATGCGCGGCATCGGGTACCTCCTCAAGGACCGGGTCGCCGACGTCGCCGAGTTCCTCGAGTCGCTGCGCCGCGTCGCAGGCGGTGGCACGGCCCTCGACCCCGAGGTCGTCTCCCAGCTCCTGGTGCGCCAGGGCGGCAGCGAACTCGACCGGCTCACCCCGCGCGAGCGGGAAGTGCTGTCGCACATGGCCGAAGGCCGCTCGAACGCCGGGATCGCCGGGGTCCTCGTCCTCAGCGAAGGCGCCGTCAGCAAGCACATCAACTCGATCTTCACGAAGCTCGGGCTCCCGCCCACTGATAGCGGCAACCGCCGCGTCCTCGCCATTCTCAAGTTCCTGCAAGGCAACACGAAGGACCGGTCATGATCGACACCCCCGAGAAGCAGACCACCGCCCCGCAACCCGAAGAGCGCACCTCCCGCACCGTCTGGTGGATCGTCGGCGCAGCGTGCACCGGCACCGTGCTCCTGTTCGCCATGGCCGTCACCGGCGTCTGGATCTGGTCCGTCGCCTCGCCAGAGAAGAGCGAATCCCATTCCGAGACGTACACGCAGACCGTGGAGGGCGTCGACGTCGTGATCGAGGTCGGCCACATCGACCTCAGCGCCTCCGCCGACGCCTCGCTCGTCGTCGACCGCGAGACCCGCTGGCGCGGCGACGAACCCGACCCGACCGAGTCCTGGCGCGGCGACACCTTCACCGCCGTAGGCGAATGCGACGACAGGCTCGTCGTCTTCTGGGACGGCGACGAGTGCGAGGTGAACTACACGCTCGCCCTGCCCTCCGGCGCGGCCGCGAAGGCCGAGAACTCGGTCGGCGACATCACCATGGACGGCCTCGACGGCGCCATCGACGTCGAGACCAGCGTCGGCGACATCGAAGGCGAGAACCTCCGCGCCACCGAGACGGTCACCGAGTCCAGCGTCGGCTCGGTCTACCTGGAGTTCGCGGAGGTGCGCGGCGACATCGACGTCACCACCAGCACCGGCGACGTCGAGATCGTCGTCCCCGACGACGGCACCACCTTCGACGTGGTGTTCGCCTCGGGCGTGGGCAGCGAGCACATCGAGATCGCGACCGACCCGTCCAGCCGGGCCGACTACGTGATCACTGTGGACACCAGCGTCGGGGACCTCACCGTCCGCTACGCCGACTGAACCCTCCTCCCGCTGCCCGCGACCGGTCTCCGGCCGCGGGCAGCGGCGTCTCCGCATTCGCTGCGGCGCAACGGCCCACCGGGCCTGTCAGCCGGGTGTCAACACCGTGTCAGCGCAGGCCGCGAAGGTAACGGCATGAGCCCGGGCGACCAGCCCGACCGTCCCTCAGCGAAGGAGACTCCCATGTCCGCCAAGCAGATCCGCCCCGCCTCCGTCACGATCACCGCCCTCCTCCACTTCGCGATCGCCCTCGCGTTCGCCTCGATCCCGCTCATCGGGCTCCTCTACGGCGCCGACGTCCAGGCCGCCGCCGAAGCCGAAGTCGCCCGCCAGGGCCAGGACCCGGACCTGCTGGCCGCCAACGGACTCGCGTTCGACGAGCACGGCGCCGCCATCTGGGCGCCGTTCGCCATCGCCGCCGCGATCGCGGCCCTCGGATGCACCCTGCTGGCGGGCAAGCGGTTCGGCCGCGTCCTCTCATTTCTGGTCCTGCCGCTCGTGCTCGCCGGGAACGCGCTCATCATGGCCAGCAACGCGACCGCCGCCGCCAAGGTCCAGTCGATCTTCGACGCCTCCGGCGACGCGGCCGTCCGCTCCCTCGACGCCGCCGCGATCCTGGACGCCGCGTTCGCCGCGTACCCGGCCTGGCTCCCGGCCCTCGAAGGCGTCCGCCTCGCGGTGGTCGTCGCGGGCTGCGTCCTCGGCGTGGTCCTCCTGGCCCTGCGCCCGGCCCGCGAGTACTTCCGCAAGGCCTAGCAGGAACGGCAGCGGCCCCGCGCCTCGCGCGGGGCCGCTTCGGCTTGCGGGACGGTAGCGTGCGGGCATGACCGAGCTGCTGCACCTGACCGAACCGGCCCTCTGGGAGGCCGCGCTCGCCGCCGGAAGATACGAGTACTCGACGCGCGGGAAGACCCTCGCCGAGGTCGGTTTCATCCACTGCTCGCTGCCCGAGCAGGTCGAGGCGGTCGCCGGGTTCGTGTACGGCGACCACCCCGGGCCGCTCGTGCTCCTCGTCATCGACGCCGACCTGGTGGACGTGCCGATCCGGTACGAAGCGCCCGCGCCGGGCCTCCCGGAGTACCCGCACCTGTACGGGCCCTTGGCGACGAGCGCCGTGGTCGAGGTGCGGCCCTGGAACCCCGGCGGGCGCCGCTGACCCGCCGGACCGCTTATCCGATAGGGCATCGGCGGCGACCGGCCGGAGCGCTCAGTCCCGCGAGGCCGTGATCAGGGCGATCGCCGCGTCCCAGCTCGATGTCACACCCTCGTCGTACGCTTTTTCGAACGCCGCGTCGCCCAGCGCCTCCCGCGCCCGCTCCGGAGTCCGCAGCGACGCGTCGTAGCCGCGCCGGTCCTCGATTCCAAGGAGGGAGGTTGAAGCACCTAGCAAGGCCGCCGCACGGGCCGGCTCCCCTTCCTGGAGGGCGAGCGCCGCGCTGACCCGGGCCGCGACGGCCAGGTTCGGACCCACCGCATGCTCGGTGTCGAGCGCGGCGAGATGCCGCCGGGCCTGCGGCGCATCGCCTTCGGTCAGGGCCGCCAAGGCGCGCAGCGCGACGCCCCACACCTGGACGCGCGAGTCCATGGCGGTGCGGCTGAAGACCGCTTCGGCGGCGGCGAGCTCGGCCAGCCCCGACTCGCGCTCGCCCGCGTGCAGCAGGACCTGGGCGCGGCACAGGCGCACGTACGCCAACGTGTGCGGGTCGCGGTCGGCGTCGGCGCGCTCCAGGCCGTGCCGCATCGGCTCCCAAGCCTGGTCGACGGTGTTCCGGGCGACGTCGCGCAACGCCGTTACGTCGGTGTTCTGGGAGGTGCCTCGCATAGTCGTGACGTCGGCATTCTGGGCGACGCCGCGCAACGCCGTGACGAGGGCGAGTTCGGCGTAGGTCTCCGCCGCGTCCGCGGCGGTGCCCAGCTCGTCGAACAGGTCGGCGGCCCGCGCGAGCGCGTCCACGGCCGCGTCGTGGTCGCCTTGGCGCGACCAGAGTTCGGCGCGCATCCGCAAGGCCGACGCGCGGCCGAAACGCTCGCCGAGCTTGGCGAACTCGGCTTCGGCGCGGTCGATCTGGTCGAGGCCCGCGAGCCCGCCCGCGCCTTCGCCGACGGCGGCGGCGGTGAGCAGGATGATGCCCAGCTCCCAGCCTTCGGCGCCTTCGAGGTCCGCCGCGACGGCCGGATCCGACAGGAACGCCGGGGCGATCGCCAGCAGCGACCGGCCCGCGATCGGACCGTTCGCGTTGCGGCCCAGCTCGATGCCCTCGGCGATCGAGCGCGCCCCGGCCTCGGGGTCGCCCAGCTCGGTCTTGCCCATGCCGGTGATGAGCAGGACGGCGGGCACGAGCGGGGCGGGGACCTCGCCAGGGATCGCCAGGACGGCCGGGAACCAGTGCTGGAGCTGGCTGCGGAAGCCGCGCAGGTGCCAGTACCAGAACGACGCGGCGATGAGCCGCAGCCCGGTCTCCTTGTCGCCCAGCGCGACCGAGCGGCCGAGCACCGCCTGGAGGTTGTCGTGCTCGGCGTCCATGTGCGACATCGCTTCGATCTGGGCGGCCGACCGGATCTCGTCGTCGGCGCGTTCGGCCAGGTCGACGCAGTAGCGGGCCATGGCGTCCCGCTCGGTCTCGGCGGCGCTCGGATCGAGTTGCGCCGCAGCGTAGGAGCGGATGGTCTCCAGCATCCGGTACCGCTCCCCGGAGCGTTCCACTAGGGACTTGTCGACGAGTCCGGCGAGCGCGTCGAGGTCGCCCACCCGGTCCAGGCCGACGCCGCCGGGGTAGACGGACATGCGCATGGCAAGGGCCCGTTCGGTATCCGAGAGCAGGTCCCAGCTCCAGGCGATGACGCCCTCGAGGGTCCGGTGCCGCTCGGGCGCGGTGCGGTCGGTCCCGGCGAGCAGCGCGAACCGGTCGTCCAGGCGGGCGGCGATCTGCGGCGCGTCCAGTGCCCGCATGCGGGCGGCGGCGAGTTCGACCGCGAGCGGCAGGCCGTCGAGACGGCGGCAGATCTCCACGACCGCTTCGGTATTCGTGGCGTCGAGTTTGAAGTCGGGGCGCACGGCGGCGGCCCGCTCGAAGAACAGCCGCACGGCCGGGCTCGCCGCTCCATCGATCGGCAGCGGCGGGATCGGGAACAGGCGCTCGCCGCCGATCGCGAGGGCTTCGCGGCTGGTGGCGAGCAGCCGCAGGCCGGGGCAGGCGCCGAGGAGGCGCGCGGCGAGCCGGGCGGCGGCGTCGATGCGGTGCTCGCAGTTGTCGAGGACGATGAGCGCGTCCTGGTCGGCGAAGTACTCCTCCAAGCGGGACGCGGCGTCGTGCGCGGACGGCTCCAGCAGCCCGGACTCGCGGGCGCCGATGGCGCGCAGGACCGCGGGCGCGACGTCGGCGTCGTCACCGACGGCCGCCAGCTCGACCAGCCAGACGCCCTGCGGTGCAATCGCAGCCATCTTCGCCGCGGCTTCGACGGCGAGGCGGGTCTTGCCCGCGCCGCCGGGCCCGGTAACGGTGACCAGGCGGGACGCGGCGACCGCTGCCGCCAGCGCGTCCAGGTCGGCTTCGCGGCCCACGAAGCTCGTGAGCTGCGCTTTGAGGTTGCTGCGCTTGTCGGCCCGGGCGGACGGGGCCGCGCTCTGGCGGAGGATCTGCAGGTGGATCTCGGCGAGTTCGGGGGACGGGTCGGCGCCGAGCTCGTCGGCGAGGCGCTCGCGGGCGCGCTCGTAGGCGTCGAGGGCCTCGGCGGGGCGGCCGGTGGCGTAGAGGGCCCGCATGAGCAGGGCCTGCCAGCGCTCGTCGAGCGGGTTCGCCTCGGCGAAGGGTTCGAGCTCGCCGAGCACGTCGGTGCCGGTGGCGATTTCGAGCGCGAGGCGTTCGCGGGTGGTCTCGTTCCGCAAGCGCTCCAAGCGGACCGCTTCGTTGTCGGCGAAGCGCAGTTGGCGCAGGTCGGCGAGGGCCGTTCCGCGCCACAGGGACTCGGCTTCACGGAGTGCGGCGAGGTCGCCTTGGCGGCGGCCGGTCGCCGCCAGGTGTTCGAACCGCACGACGTCCACGTCCCCGGGCTCGACGGCGAGCCGGTACCCGGCGGCGCCGCGCGTGACGCTCTCCGCGCCGATCGCACGGCGGACCCGGGACACCAACGCCTGCAACGCGTTCGCTGAAGGCGCGTCGTCCTCCCAGATGGCGTCAAGGAGGGCGTCCGCGGTGACCTCGCGTCCCGGTTCGAGGGCGAGCCGCGCAACGAGCGCGCGCAGCCGCGCCCCGGCGAGGTCGACGGGCTGGTCGTCGGCATCGCGGATCTCGAAGGGACCGAGCAGGAGTACGCGCATGAAAGCAAGTGTGCCCGGCATTTGCGAGAACAAGTCGCATCGGGTGCAGTGTCGGACCCGTGTGGGAGAGTCGTCGTATTTACACCGGTGGTCGGAGGTGGATGCGGGTGGGAAGGGGCATGCCCTATAGCCGCAGCGCGCGGCGCGCCGCGCCGCGCCCGGCGGACGCACCCCGCCCTGCAGCCCCTCACGCGACCCGCCGCATCCGGCGAACTCAACCCGCCCGCCACCCGCCGCCCGTCACCCACTGCCAGCCGCCTGCCGCACGACCCGCTGCCCGCCACCCGCCGCCCGGCCCGTCGAGCGGCTCGGGCGGCGGACTCCGGAACTCCGGTCCCAGGATCAGCCCGCGCCATGCACCCGGCGGAACTGGCGTCCGGCGAGGTCGATCGCGGTGACCTTGCCGTGCTCGTCCCGGGCGAAGTAGCCGCGCTGACCCTGCAGCGGCCCTTCGGTAACGATGTAATCGTCCCCGTCCCCGGCGATGAACCCCATGTGCGCGGGCTCGCAGTCGGCAGGCATGTCGTCCTGGGAGGCCGCCCGCAGCTCGGGCCTGATCCGGGCCGCGAGACTCAGGCGGCCGCCCTCGTCGACGACGCTCACGATCATCATGTCCACCTTGTAGTCGCCGGTGATCTCGGCGGCGCGGACCGCGTCGAACGCGACCGGCTCCGGGTCGCGGTCGACCAGGCCGACGAAGTGCTCCAGCGCCCAGCGGATGACCGCCATGTTGCAGGGCGTGCCGCCAGGCTCGGCGTTCGTGGTCACGGCGATCGCGAAATCGTGCTCGGGCACGGCGATGAAGTCCGCGAACTGGCCGACCGAAGAGCCGCCGTGCGCGAACGTCGCCGCGCCGTCGATCTCGCGCAGGAACCAGCAGATACCGAACCCGTCCCCGAGGGAGCTGCCGCGCAGCTCGACGGTCTGGCGCCGCATCGCCTGCAGCGCTTCGGCAGAGACGATCCGCTCGCCCGACACGGCGCGGCCGTCCCCGAGATGGAACCGGGCCCAGCGGACCAGGTCGCGCGCGGACGAGGCACCGCCGCCGCCGGGGTTCTGGGCGCGATGCACTTTCCACGTGGGGGCGACCGTGGTGCCGTTGGCGTCGACGCTGTGGCCGAGCGAGAACTTGCGGGTCATGGCCTCGGCGGCGAAGAACGTGGTGTTCTCCAGGCCGAGCGGCTCGAACAGGAGGCCCCTGACCGCCTGCTCGTAGGTCTTGCCGGTGACGACCTCGATGACGCGGCCGAGGAGGTTGTACGCGGCCTGGCTGTAGGAGGCCCGCTCGCCGGGCTTCGCGATGAGCGTCATCTCGTCGAGGTGGCCGACATAGGTTTCGAGGGCGTCGTCGCCGTCCCCGGTGTCGCGGAGCATCCAGGTGTCGAAGCCGGCAGTGTGGTTGAGCAGGTTGCCGATCGTGATCGTGGCGGCGGCCTGCTCGTCGGCGAGATTGAAGCCGGGGAGGTAGCGGCGAACGGGCGCATCGAAGTCCACTTTGCCCTGTTCGGCGAGGATCACGAGCGCGGTGGCGGTGAAGCTCTTGGAGGTCGAACCGAGCGTGAAGATGGTGTCCTCGTCGACCGGCAGCGGGTTCGCGACGCTCGTGACGCCGTGGGACGCGTAGATCTCGCGGCCCCGGTGCCAGATCCCGACGGCGACGCCGGGCACCGCGTACTCGGCGGCGGACTGGGCGATAACCTCGTGGAGTTCGTTGGCGCTCATGGTGGTTCCCTTCGCTGCGGTGCCCGGGTGTTCCCCGGGGTCGGTGACAGGGAGAACCATCGCCGGAGCCGCTGACGCGGCACTGACAAGCGGCTGACGACGCCGCCGGAATACGGTCGTGGTGACCCTGGTCACCGGCATGCCCGCGAAGAGCAAAAATTGTCGTACCCCGCTTCTACGGTTGCGGAGGCAACTGAATAGCGCGCGCAACGCCCATCGGGCGGGGCGCGAGAACCGATTGGACGATGCGATGGCCCCGAAACCATCAGGCAGTTCACGGCACCAGGCAGACCTCGAGGCGATCACCCGGGCGCTGCCGTTCGAAACCATTCCCGAAGAGCCACTGCGAGCGCATTTCGCCCGGTGGCTCCTCGACTCCCTGGCGACAGCCGACCGGCTCGGACCGTTCCCGAGCGTCGAACCCGAAACACCGCCGCAAGCGATCGATCCGAAAACCGGGCCCCCGGATGCGGCCGAATCCACGGCCGTGCACGCTGCAAAGCTCGCGCGCGAGTCCACCGCCGCTCGCATCGCAAAGCCCGCACTCGAACCCGCGGCCGTGTTCGAATCGGCGCCGCCCGATGATCCGCCCATCCGCATTCCTCCGGGGCTCGATCCGCCCGGAGACGACCCTCCCGGGTACGAGCCGCTTCCGCTCCTGGACTGGCAGGGCCCACCTGCCCCGCCGCGGCCGCAATTCGTGCGGCAGCGCGACGGCACGGTCTGGGTGACCAAGCCGATCCTCCGCTCGCGCGGCTGGACCGACTCAGCGGTCCGCAACTTCCTCCCCGAACCCGAAGGGCTGAAACCGAACCCGCGATTCGCGGCCACCGGATCACCGATGCCGGTGTGGCGGCCCGCGACCATAGCGGCGGCAGAGGCCACCCAGGAGTGGCGGAACTGGCTGGAACGGTCGCTGCTCCGGCGCCGGACCACCCTCGAGGCGCTGGCCGACACCGACGACCCGGACTTCCGCGCGCGGCTGGAGACAGCGCGAACGGCCATCGAATCGGAGGGAGGTGCGCTGAGGGAAGCGGCCCCGGAAGGCTGAGGGTCGTTGACTGGTTTCGACCATGCCGGGCTCGGCGAATCGCCGGTGTCGATGTCGCTGATCTCCTAGGTTGGAAGGCGGCCAAGACGGTCCGCGCTGATGCGGACCATGGGCGCAGTCGACGGAGGAGACGGTCATGACCGATTTCGAGTTCGCGGGGAAGGCTTTCGACATCCACTTGGACAACGGCGTGGTCTTCCACAACACCTATGCGGCGGAAGGCAACAGGCTGGTCTATGAGCGGATCGACGGTGCTGCGGAAGGCGCTTCGGAGGAAGTGATGCTGCATGTCGCCGAGGTCGCGCCGCGGATGTACCTGGTGGGCTGGAACGAGGTCTCGGGGATGGTCGTGACGCACCTGATGGACTTCAAGGCCAAGAGGATCACCGCGTTCTGGTCCATGGACCAGGGCGGCGGCCGGATCGGTGAAGTGCACTCCGGGAAGTTCGAGGAGGTGAAGTAAGGGGAGGTCGAAATCGGCCGCGGAGATTCCGGGAAGCCGTGAGGTTGGCGGCAGCGAGCGGCACGCGGTAGTCAGAATCGGTCGCCGCAACGCCGCAACGCCGCAACGCCGCAACGCCGCAACGCCGCAACGCCGCAACGCCGCAACGCCGCAACGCCGCAACGCCGCAACGCCGCAACGCCGCATAC
>NZ_JBVJHZ010000059.1:19653-25438 GCF_055586545.1 Glycomyces sp. NPDC050141
CAACGCCGCCTAGGCCAGCTTGAAGCCGGCCGCGGTCGCCAGTTCGCCCGCGATCTCGACCGCCTGGTCGGCCGTGATCAGCGCGCCGCGCAGGCTCATCAGGCCGGTGATGCCCGACAGCTCGGCGCGCCGCAGGTCGCAGCCCTTGGCGTTGCCGACCCGCGAGAAGTCCGCTCCCGGGAACGCGCAGTCGATGAACACGGCCTTCGAGAGGTCGCCGAGGAACGTCGCGTTCATGAACCGGCACCGCTCGAAGACCACCGGGCCCTTGGCCGTGCCGATCGAGATGCCCGCGAAGTCGGCCCGGCAGTCGGCGATGTAGACGTCCTGCGCCAGCGCGAACTGCGCCTGCCAGCCCACCAGCTGGCTGTCGGTGATCTCCAGCCGCCGCGCGGTCGCCCGCTCCCAGCGGCCGTTCGCCAGCACCGACCGCTCGACCCGCACATCGACGATCTCGAAGGGCGACAGCACCGTCCCCGAGAAGTCGACGCCGCGCAGCAGCGACTGGTCGAGGCTGCCGTCGCCCTGGCCCCCGGTCCACTTCAAGCCGTCGGCAAGACGCTCGCTCAGCTCGAAGTCCGGCTCGGGCTCCTCGTCGAGCGGCCGCAACCGCTCGGCCTCCCAGAGCGGCCTGCGCATGGAACGCTTGTCGTCGATCTTCCTGAACTTCACCGAGCCTCCAAGGTCATCGTGACCCGGGCAGGCTACGCGACCGTGCCGACATTTTCGCGGGCGCGAGCGCGCGAAATGTGGCCTCCGTCGCATCAGATGCGGCGGCGGTCGGGCGGCACGTGCTCGCGGTCGGGCCCGCTCACTCCCAGGGGCGCAGTTCGAGCAGCGCTCGGACCGTCTCGATGTACTGCGGGTTCGTGTAGTCGGGGTTCCCTCCGGCGTCGAGCACCGCCTCGACGGTGCCGAAACCCGCCTGGTACGCGGAGATCACGGCGTTGAGCAGGCACCGCTCCAGATGGTCGGGCACGGCCTCGTCCCGCCCGCAGTCGTCCTCCAGCGAGTAGCTGCCCGGGTCGGAGCCGTCGAAGTAGTTGACGGAGAAGTACTTCGCGAGCCACTGCAGCTGTGCGCTGCCGAGCATCGCGTTCTCCTCGACCTCAGTGCGGTCGAGGCCGAGCTCGAACCGCTCGTTGATGAACGACTCGGTCTCGGGCTGGATCTGCATGAGGCCGGTTCCCGCGTCGCACGCGACGATGTCGGACTGCCAGCCGCTCTCCATCCACGCCACCGCCTTGATGAGGTCGTGCGGGACGTCGACGCTGGAGTTCGTCCAGAACTGGGTGTCGGCCGCTTCCTCCAGGGCCGCTTCGGCTTCCGAGGCGGAGACGGGGCCGCCGTCGAGGTATGTGGTGCAAGGGGGGTGTTCCGAGACCGGCACGGTCGGCAGCGCCGCGCCCGTGGTCTCGGCCGCACTGGTCGTCTCCTCGATGCTCGGCGCGGGCTCGGTCAGCTGCTCCGGGCTCGGCCAGGGGCTCGGCGTCGGCCGGGGGTTCTCCGACTCGGTCTCGGCCGCGGGCGAGGTCGTGGCGGATGCGGCGGTCCCTCCGCCGTCGCCGCCCGAGGGGAGCAGCACGTAGGCGAGGATGCCGACGGTGACGAAGAGCAGTACGAACATCACGATCCAGGTGCGCGGCGTGCGCTCCTCGTCGTCTTCGTCGGGGCCGTAGTCGAGGGGGATGTCGGTCATCGAGGGGTCCTTCAGGGGTTCGGTGTGGTCAGCGTACCGATCGGGAGTCCAGTGTGGGGGGCCTGAAGAGTGTGCGGATCGTCTCGCTCCGCGACCGCAGAAAGTATTTGAACGTGTTCAAGAATCGGAGTAGGCTCGGCAGGGAAGGAGGAACCCCCATGAAGATCGTCATCCCCGGCGGGACCGGCCATGTCGGCGCCGTCCTCGAACGCGGCCTCCTCGCCGCCGGTCACCGCCTCGTCGTCCTCACCCGCAGCCCCTCGCGCCCCCACCACGTTCACTGGGACGGCCGCACCCTCGGCCCCTGGACCGAAGCGGTCGACGGCGCCGACGTCGTCATCAACCTCGCCGGTCGCAGCGTGAGCTGCCGCTACACCCCCGAGAACCTTGCCGCGATGATGGACTCCCGCGTCGACTCCACCCGCGTCGTCGGGCAGGCGATCGCCGCCGCGGACCGGCCTCCGGCCGTGTGGCTCCAGATGAGCACCGCGACGATCTACGCCCACACGTTCGACCGCGCGAACGACGAGGCCACCGGCGTCATCGGCGGCCGCGAACCCGACGTGCCCGCGTACTGGCGCAAGAGCATCGACATCGCAGAGGCCTGGGAGCGGACCCTCGACGAGGCCGACACCCCGCACACCCGCAAGGTCGCGCTCCGCTCGGCGATGGTCATGAGCACCGACCGCGGCTCGGTCTTCGACATGCTCTCCCGCATGACCCTGCTCGGCCTCGGCGGGCCCGTCGCGGGCGGGCGCCAGTTCGTGTCGTGGATCCACGAAGCCGACTTCGTGCGCGCCGTCCAGTTCCTCATCGACCACGAGAGCCTCGCCGGGCCGGTCAACCTGGCCGCGCCGCATCCCCTCCGGCAGAAGGACCTCATGCGCACGATCCGGCGCGCCTGGGGCGGCCACTTCGGCCTCCCCGCCGCGAAATGGATGGCCGAAGTCGGCGCGTTCGCGCTCCGCAGCGACACCGAACTGCTGTTCAAGAGCCGCCGCGTGATCCCCGGCCGCCTCGAGGACGCCGGGTTCGCGTTCTCCTACCCTGCTTGGGAGGCCGCCGCCGACGACCTCGCCCGGCGCACCGCCGCCGCCAGGAAGTGGCCGCTCGTGCGCCGCCCCGGGCTCAAGGCCGTGCGGGCCCTCACCGGCAGCTGATCGGCGTCAGGCGAGCGCGCCCCGGTGCGCCTCGACGTACGCCGCTACCGCCATCGCGGCGGCCACCGCCGCGGCGGTCCAGCACACCGCGCCGAACGACACCGCGTGCGCCAGCATCGAACCGAGACCGGCCGCGACCAGGTACACCGCCCACACCCCGGCCTGCAGCCGCGCGGACCGCAGGCCCCGGCGCCCTCCCGAGAGGTTGACGAACAGCGCGATCAGCGTCCCGGTCAGCACCGTGGTCGAGACGCCCGACAGCCCGATCCGCGCCGCGTGGATGCTCTGCACGCCCATCGCGAACGCCGCCAACGCGATCGCCAGTTCGAAGTCCTGTGTCAGGCCCGCCATGCCGAGCATGACGACCTCGACGACCATGAGCAGCGGCACGCCGAAGCTCGTGAGCACGTGGCGGCGCGTCGCCAGCGACGCGAGCACCGCGCCCACCGAGAACCCCAGCAGCGACCACAGGGGGCCGACGGGCGAGAGCCCGTCGTCGCGGCCGGTCAGCTCGCCCGAGACGGCGACCGCGAGCAGGACCGCGTTCCCGGTCTGGTTCGCGACGAACTGCTGGCTCAGGCTGAGGAACCCGGCGCCGTCGACCGCCCCGGCGATCGCGGTCAGCACGAGCGCGGTCCAGGCGTGCGCGGGCGTGGGCGTCGCGGGTTTCATCCGGCACCGCCGTCTCGATGCGGCCGTGCGGGAGCGGAGGGGTCGAGGCGGTGCCACATGCGGCCCAGGCTAACCCCGGTGGCGGGCGCCCTCCCGGACGACCCGCCGCGCTACTCCGGCTTCTCCACCCGCCTGCGGCCCACCGCGAACAGCGCCACCGCACCGACCGCCACCAGCGCCGCCGCCGCGATCACGAACGCCCGCATGTCGCCGCCGGTGGCGGCGAGGCCGTCGTTGCCGGTCCCGGATCCGGTTCCGTTCGACCCGTTGGTACCCGGTCCCTCTGTACTCGGCCCGTCCGTGCCCCCGTCGCCGTCGCCGTCGCCGTCGCCGTCGCCCGGCGGCACGACGGGGAGCTCGGGGTCTACCGGATCGGGGTCGGGGGTCCGGCAAAGCAGCTCACCGGCGAACGGGTGGTAGTGGATCTCGCCGCCGTTCTGGCCGATCGACCCGAGACTCGCCTCCTTCACCACGATCTGCCCCTCCACGTTCGTCGGGCTCACGTCGAGGTACGAGGCGTTCGGGGCGAGGATGCTCCCCTCGACCGTGTCGCCCGAGGCGATCGTCAGGTCGGTCGTGTCGCTGAAGTTCCACAGGATGTAGGGCGCCTGCGTCCCGCCGATGCCCGCCTGCGTCTTCACGTCCCAGTCGAACACGCCGCCGGTCCCCGACGTGTCGACGTTGATGACCAGCGGGCCGTCCTCAGTGGGCGGGTTGAGGAACGTCAGGTTCGCCATGTTGTCGAGGTCCTCGCCGGTGACGTTGAGGACGTTGGTCATGCCCGGGTCGCCCGAGCCCGGCGCCGGTTCGAGCGAGATCCGGATCTGCTGCCCCGACGCCACCGACCCCTTCTCGACCTCCGCCCCGTTCGGGTCGGTCATGGTCACCGTGTTCGAGCACCCGGCGAGGCCCGTCGCCCTGAGCCGGAGTTCGGTGAACGCCGCCTCGAAGTCGATCGGCGTGGCCGGACCGACCGAGTCCACCGGCTGCTGGACCGTCAGGCCCACCCGCGGTGTGCTGTCGTACGCCTCCCCGGAGGCGACCAGCCGCGTGGAGACGCTGGCGCCGTTGGCGTCCTCGATGAGCACGTCGGTGCCCGAGAGGTCGCCGACCTTCACGTACCCCTGGTTGAGCACCCGGATCTCGCCGCCGGTCTCGCTGCCCGCGAAGTCGATCCCGCCGCCCACGACCAGCGCGCTCGGCTGCGCGTCGCTGCCGTCGGTGAACGTCCCGGTGCTGTGGAGCGAGACGTTGTAGATGCCGCCGACGGTCAGGTCGCCGCCGGTCGCGATGGGCCCCTCCGACTCCAGCGAGACGAGGGTCGTGTCGTTCTCGACGAACGCGTTGTACCCGAGCGCGCTTTCGAGCGGATTGCTGGCGGTCGGCTGGGCCTGCGCGAACGGGGCGTGGCCTGCTGCGGCGATGGCCGCGGCCGCCGCAATGCCGACGGCGCCGACCGCGGTGAGGCGGCCCGTCCGGGCCCTGGACTTCGACTTCGGCATTGCGGTTCCCCCTGGAGTGGACGATGGTCGACTGCTGGTGGGGGGAGTCGCGCCCGAGCCTAGCAACGCGGACGCCCGGCACATGGTGCGAAACGCCCTGATCGGACAGATCCGGCCACAGTGCCGCCATCCGGGAACTTGCGGTCCCGCAGCCCGGTAATGGAGGATTGACCTTGTGGGGCAAGCGAATCCAACCCTCACGCGAATGGAGGATTCCCCATGGAGCATCCCGACGAGCGCCACGAGCGCGGCATGAAGACCCTGCGGCACCTTTCGGGTGAAGCCGAGCCGACCGTGGTCTCCTCACTGGCGGACATCGCCCCCGATCTGGGCCGGTTCATCGCCGAATTCGCCTACGGGGACGTCCTCACCCGTCCCGAACTCGACCTGCGCGACCGCGAGCTCGTCACCATCGGCGCGCTCGCGGCGCTGGGCAACGCAGCCCCGCAGCTGCGATTCCACATCAACGGCGCCCTCAACGCCGGCTGCACCAGGACCGAGGTGGTCGAAGCGCTCATCCAGATCGCCGTCTACGCGGGCTTCCCCGCCGCCATCAACGCCGTCGAGGCCGCGAGGGAGGTCTTCGCCGCCCGCGATGCCGCAAGCTGAACGCTGATCGTGAAATGCCGGTGGGGGGGGGGGGGGGGGGGGGGGGGGCGGGCGGGGGGGGGGGGGGGGGGGGGGTTGGGGGAGGGGGGGGGGGGGGGGGTGGTTTTTTTTTTTTTTTGTGTCTGTTCTTTTTGCCTTTTGCT